>CAYNWI010000001.1:0-1065 GCA_964400825.1 uncultured Anaerolineae bacterium
GGGTTGAGCACGTGGGCCAGGAAGTGACCCTGGCTGGCTGGGTGAATCGCCGCCGTGACCACGGCAGGTTGATCTTTATTGATTTGCGAGACCGCGAAGGGATAGCTCAAGTGGTCGCTAACCCGGAGGTCTCGGCGGAGGCCCACGCCACGGCTTCCCAGGTCCGGGGCGAGTACGTGCTCCGCGTTCGGGGCCTGGTGCAGCGCCGCCCCGACGGGCTGACCAACCCAGATATGGCCACGGGCGAGATCGAGGTGGTGGCCAACTCGGTGGAAATCCTCAACCCGGCCGAGACGCCGCCTTTTTACATCAACAGAGAAGATGAAGTGGACGAGGCTCTGCGCCTGCGATACCGCTATCTCGATTTGCGCAAGCAGCGCATGCAGCGTAACCTTGCCCTCCGCCACAAAATCACCAAGTTCATGCGTGATTATCTTACTGACAGGGGCTTCATCGAGATCGAGACACCCATTCTCCTCAAAAGCACTCCTGAGGGGGCGCGCGACTACGTGGTGCCCAGCCGCGTCCATCCGGGCCAATTTTACGCTCTGCCCCAATCGCCTCAGCAGATCAAACAGCTCCTCATGGTGGCCGGCTTTGAGAAATACTTCCAGATCGCTCGCTGTTTCCGCGACGAGGATTTGCGGGCCGATCGGCAGGTCGAGTTCACCCAGCTGGACGTCGAGATGTCCTTCGTGGAGCGCGAGGATGTGTTGCAACTCACGGAGGGGCTGTTCATCTCTCTGGTGGAGTCGCTGTCCGCCGAGACGGGCACAAGCATCCTGCGCCAACCCTTCCCCCGGCTTTCGTATCAGGAGGCCATGGAGCGCTACGGCAGTGACAAGCCCGACCTGCGCTTCGGCCTGCCGCTGGCGGATCTCTCCGCTGTGGTGGCCGAGAGCGAGTTTCGCGTCTTCCGCCAGGCGGTAGCCGAGGGGGGGCAGGTGAAGGCCCTCTGCGTCCCCGGCTGCGCCGACTACAGCCGCCGCCAGTTGGACGAGCTGGGCGAGTTCGTCAAGAAGCGCGGGGCCAAGGGGCTGGTCTGGCTGCTGGTGGAAGCGGGCC
>CAYNWI010000001.1:1165-33067 GCA_964400825.1 uncultured Anaerolineae bacterium
GCCATGCATCACCCCTTCACCTCAGCTCTGGACGAAGACCTGCCTTTCCTGGAGACCGAGCCGGGCAGGGTGCGGGCCAAAGCCTACGACATCGTCTGCAACGGTGTGGAGATCGGCGGCGGCAGCATCAGGATTCACCGCCGTGAGATGCAGGAGAGGATGTTCCGCGCCCTGGGGCTTTCCAAAGAGAATGTGCAAGCCGAGTTCGGTCACCTGCTGGAGGCTTTCGAGTACGGGGCTCCGCCGCACGGGGGCATTGCTCCGGGCATAGATCGCCTGGTGATGCTCCTGGCGGGCGAGCACAACATCCGCGAGGTGATGGCCTTCCCAAAGACACAGCAAGCGATGGACCTTACATTTGGGTCTCCGTCGTCCATATCCGAGCGGCAGTTGGCGGAGCTGCATCTGCGATTGGCGGACAATAAACCTTAAAACTTTGGCAGACAGCTTCCAAGCGACCAACTGAATTTGCCTTTTTTAGTGTTTTGTGGTAAGATATTGGTGGCATGGTAAATACCCTGCTGTGTTCGTGATGCGTAGCGAGAGTTTTGAGCCAACACTTTGAGTGAAGGGGATTGGAACTCTGGAGGGGATGCGTTAACCAGCATAGGTGAGGCAGAACCAATAGGTAGATTCCCACCTGCGAAAGCAGGTTCAAGACACTGGTACCACACGGCACGGCGGGGAGTTTTGAAAAAGAGCCACCAGGCTTTACCCTGGTGGTGTTTTTTATGAGGGGGTTGTGAGCATGAAGACCATAGCTTTGGTCGCGCACGATGGCAAGAAGGCCGATCTGGTGGCCTTTGCCACTTTCAATCGCGAAAAACTGGCAGGATACCACCTGGTAGCCACGGGTACCACCGGCAAAATGTTGCAGGAGAAAGTGGGCCTGGAGGTGGAATGCGTTCTATCAGGTCCGTACGGGGGTGACGCACAGATCGCTGCCCGCGTGGCTGAAGGGGCCGTAGATGGCGTTTTCTTCTTGGTAGATCCCCTGGATAAACATCCCCACGATCCTGACATTCAGACCCTCCTGCGGGCTTGCAACGTGCATAACGTGCCTATCGCCACTAACGTTGCCACCGCCGACTTGATTATTTCTACCAATGCCTTGTAAAGGAGGCGTATATGCTGAGAGAGAGAGTTGCCGACGACATCTACGTCTTCACCAGCGATCTCTATATCAAAGTAACGGCTGGGGTCATCTTTACCTCGCAAGGGGTAGTCGTTATTGATACTCTGCTCTTTCCCCAGGAAACGAGCGAGCTTGTGGACCTCGTGCGGCGAAAGGCCCAAACCGGGGTGCTCTATGTGATCAACACCCAGTCCCACTCCGATCACGTTTACGGCACTTATCTTTTCAACGGGGCCGAGGTGATAGCCCACGAGCTCTGCCGCCAGGCTCTACAAAAGCGTGGTGAGGAAGACTTGTATGAGGCCCAGGACCGAATCCCTGAGCTGGCGGAGGTGCAACTGCGTTTGCCCTCCATCACCTTCAACAAGGAGTTGACCCTTCGACTGGGCGACAAGACCCTGCGGTTGATGCACACGCCAGGCACCACGCCCGATTCGATAGTGGTTTACGTGAGAGAGGACAAGGTGCTCTTTGCTGGCGACACTGTTATGCCTGTGCCCTACATAGTGGATGGTGATCGCTTGGAGTTGATGGAATCCTTGCGAGCCGTCAGCAAGTTGAGCCTGGATAACATCGTGCAGGGACACGGCGGAGTACTCCTGAGAGGCGAGATTAGGGCGACCCTGAAGAGCAGCATCGCTTATCTGGCTACTATCTACGAAAAAGTGCGGGAGAAGGTAGAGGCCAGAGCGCTGCGGGATGAGCTCAGGCAAATAGGTATCGAAAGTTGTGGCAAGTCCCGCATCCCTCTCGACGGCCTGGTGCAGGACTTGCACCAGGCTAACTTAGAGGTTCTCTACGATCAATTGGTCTCTGGGGAGAGATGAGAGGCTTGTCATTGCGAGGCGCGCTCCCGTTCGCTGTGCTCAGGGCATGGTTTGCGCCGAAGCAATCCCCAATTCGCGGGGTGGAGGGAGATTGCTTCGCTCCGCTCGCAATGACAGTCCGGGGGGGCCAGCGATGAAGGCCGTGGGTGAGATTTTGGCAGCTATTTCTGCTTTGAGCGAGGCAGAGAAGAGAGATCTCTTGGAAGAGCTTTCCGTCATGGACGAATTCACAGGTGGGTTGCCCGAAGCTCGCAAACCTGCGCTGGCCTTCGACGCTGGTCAGTTGGAGGGCCGGCCCGATTACGTTTTGGTCTTCGATGGGGGGAGCCTGGGCAACCCCGGCCCTGGCTATGGCAGTTACGCCTTGATCAGAGCCAGCGATGGCAAAGAGAAGGTGGTGCGACTCGATTTCGACGGGGAGATGACCAACAACGAGGCGGAGTATGACACGCTGATCGCTGGCCTGAGTGATCTAGTCCAGCGGCTGGTGGAGGAAGAACGGAATCCCTTAGAATTCTCCATCGAAGTGAGGGGTGATAGCGGCCTGGTCATCAATCAGGTGAGCGGGGGCTGGAAGGCCAGGGACGAGCGCATGAGGGTTCGACGCAACCAGGCGCGAGAACTGCTGAGCCGGTTTGCTGCTTTCCGACTGGTGCTTCAGCCCCGCCAGGAGAGCGTGAGGATATTGGGGCATTAACTTGACAAATCGCTGTTTCTGTGTTATATTCTTTGCAAGAGTGATGATGGAGACGAGTAGGTGAGGGGTAACGTCCAGAGAGTCCGGGTCAGGTGGGAGCCGGATGCGGGAACCTCGCCGAAAATCCCTCCGGAGCTGCTAACTGAACAGTTGATATATTTAACTCAGTAAACTTGGCCGGGCTTGTCCTCCGTTACACGGACGGGGGTATGAATACGTACCTCACAGAGTGGGCGGCAACGCTAATTGGGGTGGTACCGCGGGAGTCCAGGCTCTCGTCCCTTGGGGATGAGAGTTTTTTGTTTTACGGGAGGTAGGTTATGTCGCAGGTAGTCATCCGTCGGGCAACTCGGAAAGACGTAGGGGGAATCCTACCTCTCTGGAGTGAGATGATGGATCATCACGCTGAGCTGGATGCGCGGTTTCGGCCTGCGCCTGATGGGGAGGAGCACTGGGCAGAGATCCTCCGCGATTGGCTTAGAGACGATGGGGCTTGCGTCCTGGTCGCTGATGCCGAAGGGCAACTGGTGGGCTACATCATCGGTCTGATGCGTGAGAATCCGCCTGTGCTCCTGCCGTCCACCTATGGCCTCGTCTCCGACATCTGCGTGCGCCCGGCCTGGCGCCGGCAGGGCATCGGCCGCCGCCTCTTCGAGGCCCTGAAGGATTGGTTCAGGGAGAAGGAGCTTTTTACTGTGCAGCTCAACGTGGCCCACTTCAACCCCGTCTCTCAGGCCTTCTGGCGGGCGGTAGGATGCCAGGATTTCATGGATCGTCTGTGGTTTGAGCTTTAGAGGCTCTTTCGAAGGTGCTCCAAATCCCCGATCTCATCCGCACCAAGATCAACCTGTTGCCGGAGAGCATCCGCGAGGTGGAGATCGAGGGCTTGGACATGCAGGCCGACGGCGGCACTCACGTGGCCAACACCCGCGAGGTGGGGACGATCCACGTGGTGGGCCACGAGAGCAAAGGCCGCATCAACAAGCGGTTGCGGATTGCGTTGGAAGAGAGATAATTTGGGAGGCGAAATCATGTTCAAAGAAGTAGCTAGCAAAGTCAACTTTCCCGAGATGGAGGAGGGTGTCCTCCGTTTCTGGAAAGAGAACAACGTTTTCGAGAAGAGCCTGGAGATTCGCCGGGATGCCCCTCGCTACATTTTTTACGAAGGCCCTCCCACAGCCAATGGCCTGCCTGGCATTCACCACGTGCTGGCTCGGGTGTTCAAAGATCTCTTCCCCCGCTACAGGACGATGAAGGGCTACTACGTCCTGCGAAAGGGCGGCTGGGATACCCACGGCCTGCCGGTCGAACTGGAGATCGAGAAGGAGCTGAGCCTCAACAGCAAGCAGGCCATCGAGGAGTATGGCGTGGTTGAGTTCAACGCCCACTGCCGGGAGAGCGTCTTCCGCTACGTCAGGGAGTGGGAGGAACTGACCGACCGCATCGGCTTCTGGATTGACATGGATGACCCCTATATCACCCTGAAGAACGAATACATCGAATCGGTGTGGTGGATCCTCAAGCAGTTGTGGGATAAAGACCTCATCTACCAGGGCTATAAAGTTGTACCTTATTGCCCTCGCTGTGGCACGCCCCTCTCCTCGCACGAGCAACACTATCCCGGGGCGATGCATGAGACTGATGACCCTTCTATCTACGTCAAGTTCCCCGTGTGGGATGAGCCTGGGACCTACTTTCTGGTTTGGACCACTACTCCCTGGACGCTGCCTGGCAACGTGGCCCTGGCCGTCCATCCCCAGATCGAGTACGTCATGGTGGAGCAGGAAAGGGAGGGCGAGAAGGAGCGGCTGATCCTGGCCCAAGAGCTGCTGGACGAGGTACTGGATGGTCCCTACGAGGTTGTGCGAAGCGTACCAGGTAAGGAACTGCTGAAGATGCACTATCAGCCCCTGTTCACTTTTCTGCCGGTGGAGAAGGACTATTGCTACGTGGTTCCTGGCGACTTCGTGAACACCAAGGAGGGCACGGGCGTGGTGCACATCGCACCCGCCTTCGGCGCAGAGGACCTGGAGGTGGGCCAGGAGTACGATCTGCCCGTGCTGCATACCGTTGACCTGCGCGGCGCTTTCATTGACGATGTTACCCCCTGGCGGGGACTGTTCGTCAAAGATGCTGATCCCCTGATCGTCGAGGATTTGCAGGGGCGCGGGCTGATGTACAAAGTGGGGACCTATCGCCACGTCTACCCCTTCTGCTGGCGCTGTAAGACCCCTCTTTTATACTACGCCAAGGCTACCTGGTACATCGAGACTACCCGCTACCGGGACGAGTTGGTGAATCTCAATCGCCAGATCAATTGGTACCCGGAGCACATCCGCGATGGCCGCTTTGGCAACTGGCTGGAAAACAACGTGGACTGGGCCCTGGGCCGCGAGCGCTACTGGGGAACGCCTTTGCCCGTCTGGGTTTGCGAGGAATGTGGGCGGCAGGAGTGTATCGGAAGTGTCGAGGAACTGCAATCCAAGGTTTCAGGTTTCAGGTTTCAGGTTCCAGGTTCTGGTGAAAACCTGCAACCTGCAACCTACAACCTCGAACAATTGGATCTTCACCGTCCTTACATTGACGCTGTCACCTACCGCTGCCCGGACTGCGATGGCACCATGCGGCGCGTACCTGAGGTGATAGATACCTGGTTCGACTCAGGCTCTATGCCTGTGGCTCAGTGGCACTACCCCTTCGCCAACCGGGAGATGTTCGAGGAGCAGTTCCCGGCCGATTTTATCTGCGAGGCGGTGGACCAGACCAGAGGGTGGTTCTATAGCCTGCACGCTATCTCTACCTTGCTGTTCAACGAGCCTTGTTTCAGGAATTGCGTGTGCCTGGGTCTGATCCTGGACGCCGAGGGCGAGAAGATGTCCAAGACCAGAGGCAACGTGGTGGATCCCTGGACGGTGCTAAACGCCCACGGCGCCGATGCCCTGCGCTGGTATCTATACACCGCCACCCCGCCGGGCAACGACCGCCGCTTCTCCGTCGAGCTGGTAGGTGAGGTGATCCGCACCTTCATGCTGACCCTGTGGAACGTGTATTCCTTCTTTGTGACCTATGCCAACATTGACGGCTGGCAACCGACGCGTAGATTCGTAACCCGTGAATCCGTAGATTTGGGTATTGACGAGCCTACGAATCCCGAGGTCACGAGTCTGCCCGACCTTGACCGCTGGATCCTGTCCGAACTGCACCTGCTCGTCCAGCGCGTCACCGATGCCCTGGAAAACTACGACGTGACCGGTGCCGCGCGGCCCTTCCAGCGCTTCGTGGATGACCTCTCCAACTGGTACGTGCGCCTCAGCCGCCGCCGCTTCTGGAAGAGCGAGGAGGACGAGGACAAGGCAGCCGCCTACTACACTCTCTACGAGTGCCTGACTACCCTGTCCAAACTGCTGGCTCCGTTCATGCCCTTCATCGCCGAGGAGATGTACCAGAATCTGTCGAGGAGCGTTGACGCGACAGCGCCGGAAAGCGTCCATCTCTGCGGCTACCCCCAGGCCGATGTAGCTCTCATAGATGAGCAGTTGGTGGAGGATACGCGGCTGGTCATGCGTCTGGTGAGCCTGGGGCACGGAGCCCGCAACCGCGCCGGCCTCAAACTGCGGCAGCCTCTGGCCCAGGCCCTGTTCAAAGTGCGGAGCGAAAGCGAGGTCGAGTCCCTGCGCCGCCTGGCCGATCAGGTGCTGGATGAGCTTAACGTGAAAGAGTTGGTCTTCTTGGAGGACGCTGGTCAGGTGGTTGATTACCATGTAATCCCTCTGCCGCGTCTCTTGGGCAAGAAGTATGGCGCCCTGTTCCCCAAGGTTCGGGCGGCCCTGGCCGAGTTGGACCAGGCTGAGCTGGCCCGGCGCGTGCAGGCTGGTGAGACCGTCGCGCTGGACATCGTCGGGCAGACCGTGAATCTTCTGCCGGAGGAGTTAGAGGTGCGAACCGAGGCCAGAGAGGGCTACGCCGTGGCTGAGGAGGCCGGTTACCTGGCGGCCGTCAGCACTGCCCTCGATGAGCACCTGATCCGGGAGGGTCTGGCGCGGGAGCTGGTGCGCCGCATCCAGACCATGCGGAAAGAGGCCGGCTTCTGCGTCGAAGATCGCGTCGCTACCTACTACCGGCCCGGCCCGGCCCTGCGGGAGGTGTTGGAAACCCTCGGCGACTACATCCAGGGCGAGACCCTCTCCGCAGAGTTGGTCGAAGGCGCACTGCCAGATGGAGCTTATGCCCAGACCTTCGAAATCGAGGGTGAGGAGATCACTCTGGGTCTGGTAAAGTTTGAGCTTTGAGGTTTGAAGTTCAGATTGATTTGCTTTTTTAGTGACAATCGAGTAAAATAGGTTCCGAGTCAGCCTGATAGTGAAATGGGAGGAGGTTGTGATGGGTAGGGCTGATGAATCGTTCAGAAAACGGCTCGAAGAGGAGCGCGAACACCTCGAAGCAGATCTGGAGCGGTTAGGGGTGACGGAGCAGGACAACCCTGGCTACAGCACCCACATAGCCGACGATGCTACTGAGGTCTTGGAGAACGCCCAGAACCACGCCTTGCGTCGTAATCTGCAGCGACTCCTGGACCAGGTGAACGATGCCCTGGCGAAATTTGATAAAGGCACCTATGGACTGTGCGAGGACTGTGGCGGTAAGATAGATCGTGCTCGTTTGAAGGCTCTTCCTTACGCTACCTTGTGCATCCAGTGTCAGAAGCAACGCGAGAGATCCGCGAGAAATCACAAGGGGAGTTTGCCTTTTGCTTCGTGAGAATAAGTGGAGAGGGTTCCTCTTGCCAGTGGTTGCCGTCCTCACCCTGGTGCTTGACCAGATCAGCAAGCGCTTGGTGATGACTAACTTTAGCCCGGGCGAGTCCTGGAATCCCGTGGCCGCTCTGGAGCGCTGGGTTAGCCTGACCTACGTGACGAACACGGGAGCGGTCTTTGGACTGTTTCCTGATTACGGGGGCATATTCATGGTCATCGCCGTGGTGGTGGTAGTGGTCATCGTCGTCTACTACCGCTACTTGCCGGGCAACCAGTGGTTAGTTCAGGCCAGCCTGGGCTTGCAGTTGGGCGGGGCGCTGGGCAACTTGCTGGATCGTCTGAGCCACGGTTACGTCATAGATTTCATTGACTTCAAGGTCTGGCCCGTCTTCAACGTGGCCGACAGTTCCGTCTTCGTAGGGGTGGTGATTCTGGCCTATTATCTCTTGCGTCATGGCGAGGATTGGGGATTAGAGATTAGAGATTAGAGACTAGAGGAAGTGGGATGATAAACTATGAAGTCGTCTTAATTCCAGCGGAAGAAGGTGGATACACAGTGGTGGCCCCTGCCCTTCCAGGATGCATATCGGAGGGTGATACGGAGGAGGAGGCCTTGGAGAACATCAAGGATGCTATTCAAGGCTGGCTGCTTGTTGCGAAGAAGCATAGCCTTTACGTCCCCGACCTTGGTGAAGTCAAGATCGCCATGGTGGGAGTGCCGGCGTGAGCCCTAGGTTACCAGCGCTACGACCACGCAAGGTGCTGAAGGCTCTCAAGGAGGCAGGCTTTTATGAGGATCACCAAACTGGCAGCCACGTAATCTTGTATAAAGATGGGCACCCCAACCCTGTATCTGTTCCCAGGCACAACAAGGCTTTGAAGCGAGGGACACTATCTAGGATTATCAAAGATGCAGGACTAACTCCTGGGGAGTTCCTGCAATTGCTTTGAGAGGATACAAAGAATGCAGTATTTAACGCACCGAGAGCCTATGGCCTCGGTCGTTGTTTTTTAGGGGATTCGAGTGGAAAGGATCATCGAGCTGCATGTGGCCGAGACCGGCCAAAGGATAGATAAATACATCGCTGACGAGATACCTGAGCTCTCCCGTTCCGTGGTGCAAAGGCTCATCAAGCAGGGGCGGGTGACGGTGGGCGGTGAGGCTAGCAAGTCCAGCTACCGGGTGGAGATGGGTGACGAAATCGTGGTGCGCATCCCACCGCTGGAGCCTATGGAGGTCAAGCCACAGGCTATTCCCCTGGACATTGTCTACGAGGACGAGGGCATCATCGTGGTGAACAAACCGGCGGGAATGGTGGTGCACCCTGCCTACGGCCACTGCACCGGGACTCTGGTCAACGCCGTCCTGGCTCATTGCCCAGGCCTGGCGGGTGCGGAGGGCGACCCACGGCCAGGCATCGTCCACCGCTTGGACAAAGACACCTCCGGCCTGATCATCGTGGCCAAGAACGATGCGGCCCGCCGGCACCTCCAGCGCCAGTTCAAGCGTCGAGAGGTGAAGAAGGTGTACCTGGCTTTGCTGGAGGGACGCCTGGAGCCAGCGCAGGGTGTAATCGAGGCTCCCATCGGGCGGGACAAGAAGCGCCGCAAGCGCATGGCCGTGGTGGAGGGGGGACGGGAGGCCCGCACCGAGTACCAGGTCGTGGAGTACTTTGATGCTAAGGCAGGCAAGGCGTCCCGCTCCTACACTTTAGTAGAAGCCGAACCCAAGACAGGCCGCACCCATCAGGTGCGCGTCCACTTCGCCTCCATCGGCCATCCCCTGGCCGGGGATCCCGTTTACGGCTTCCGCAAGCAGCGCCTGAGCGGCTTGCATCGCCAATTCCTCCACGCTCAAACCCTCGGCTTTCGCCTGCCTGTCAGCGACCAGTACATCAAGCTCACGGCGGAGTTGCCGGATGATCTCAGGGTGGTGTTGGAGGAGTTGAGGCGGGGGAATTCAGAGGAACTCAGGGGAACTGAGGGGAACTCGTGGGAACTTGCAAGATCATATCGAGAGCGGAATGGCTGCCCTTTCTCGCTCCCTCGTTGACTGGTTACTCGTTGACATGTCACTCGTTACCTTATCACTCGTTGCCTCGTTACTCGGAGCACCAAGATGCACCAAGTATTCTTCAGGGAAGCCGTGCTTCAGGAAGAGCTCAACGGCAAGGCACGCTGCCTGACCTGCGAGCGGCGGTGCGAGGTAGCGGAGGGCGGCCTGGGCTGGTGCCGCACGCGGCAAAACGAGGGCGGCACGCTTTATACTCTCATCTACGGCAACGTATCGTCCCTCTCCGCCAACCCCATCGAGAAGAAGCCCCTCTATCATTTCTACCCCGGCAGCGTGGCCCTGACGGCCGGCAGTTGGAGCTGCAACTTCAACTGTCCCTGGTGCCAGAACTGGGACATCTCCAAATCGCCCCCTCGCCCTGGACGCTACGTGTCCCCGGAGGATTTCGTCGCTGAGACGGTGCGCCGTGGCTGTCAGGGCACCTCCATCAGCTTCAACGAGCCTACCCTCTCCCTGGAATGGTCCCTCGACGTGTTCAGGCTCGCCCGACAGCGGGGCCTCTACAACACCTACGTGACCAACGGCTACATGACCCCTGAGGCGCTGGAGTTGCTGATCGAAGCGGGTCTGGATGCCATGAACGTGGACATCAAAGGGGATGCGGCAGCGGTGAAAAAGCATTGCGGCACCGATGTGGAGAAGGTCTGGCGCAACTGCCAGGAGGCCAAGAAAGCGGGGGTGCACATTGAGGTCACCACCTTGGTGATACCGACCATCAACGACGACGAAGGGATTTTGCGGGGCATCGCCCGGCGCATCCGCCAGGAGCTGGGCGCCGACACCCCCTGGCACTGCAGCGGCTACTATCCCGCCTACAAATTCACTGCCCCGCCCACGCCGTTGCGGACCCTGGAGCGGGCCCACGACATCGGCAGGGGGGAGGGGCTGGACTTCGTCTACCTGGGCAACGTACTGGGCCATCGGTACGAGAACACCTATTGTCCGGAGTGTGGGGAGTTGCTGATCCGGCGGCGGGGGTTGGATGTGGCCGAGTACAGGTTGCAGGACAACAGGTGCTCGCATTGCGGGCGGGCCGTCCCGGTGGTGACGGGCGTTGATGAGTTGAGCTTTGACTTGTCTGCTGCTTTGTGTTAAAATGGACATCAAGGGAAGGCTAGCTGGAGTGGGTAGAAAGGAGAGGTATGGAAAGAATTGCACTGAGAACTCAATTCTCCACCGGAGTTAATTGGGATGAAGTCCGCAAGGTTCTGAGCAGCGCGCTGCGTAACGAGACTGAGCTGGCCGACGCGCGACGCACTTACTTTGAACGCGCTTGCCATGCTTTTGAACAGCGGTACCAGATATCTTCTGAAGAGTTTATGCAGCAATTTGAATCCGGCGCGCTGGGTGACGATGCTGACTATTTTGATTGGTATGCGGCCAAACGTGGCTTCGACCTGTGGGAGCGACGCTTTCGCATCTTGTCAGGAGTCCAGGTTTGAACTTACGCGATTACTACCCATCCCGCCGTTTCCACCTTCCCCGACCATCGTCACGACGATCAGGGTGGAGTGCATCCGGCATCTTCAATGAGTGCCCCCGATGTCTTGGATGCTGTATTGCAGTTCATCTGACATTTGGCCGCCGAAATGCTGGAGGGGGCTCTTGATTTGAATCGAGCATTGACTTGTCTCTTGGTTTGTGCTAAAATGGGTGGCACACATCAGGAACGGCCTGACTATGATCTCTGTCGCCACCTGTCAGGTCTAAAAGATAGCGAAGGGAGTCAAGCAAATGTCAACTAAAGTTCCAATCTATCAGATCAAGGTCACGCTAGATGACAGCAAGCCGCCTATCTGGCGGCGCATCCTGGTGCCCAGCGACATCACCCTGGCAAAACTACACCGCATCCTCCAGGTCGTGATGGGATGGTCGGATTACCACCTTCACCAGTTCATCGTCGGAGGGGCCTACATTGGTGAGCCTCACCCCGACTATGACGATTACCTGGACATGCACGACGAACGGGACGTGACGCTACGCCAGATCGTGTCCGGCGAGAGGTTCAAGTTCCGCTACGAGTACGACTTTGGGGATAGTTGGCTGCACCAGGTGCTGGTGGAGAAGGTGTTGCCGCCGCAGCCAGGCCAGCAGTACCCGCTGTGCATCAAGGGCAAGCGCGCCTGCCCACCGGAGGACGTGGGCGGGGTATGGGGCTACGGCGACTTCTTGGAGGCCATCCAGAACCCCGACCACCCTGAGCACGAGGAGTACCTGGAGTGGGTAGGCGGCGAATTCGACCCCGAGGAGTTTGACCTGGACGGGGTCAACGAGGTGTTACGCACGTTGCGATGAACAAAGACCTGACAGGTTTGCCAAACCTGTCAGGTCTGCAGAAATCTGGGGTTACGGGAGAGGAGCGGTGGAGCAGGAAACTTACGGCCACGACACCTTTCTTTCGCCCTTCACCTGGCGTTACGGCAGCCGGGAGATGCGAGGGGTGTGGTCGGAGGTGCACAAGCGGCGGCTGTGGCGGCGGGTCTGGGTGGCCCTGGCGGAGGCCGAGCACGAAGCGGGGCTGGTTAGTGAGGCGGAGCTGGATGACCTGAGAGCCCACCAGGACGAGGTGGACATCGCCCGATCCCTCGAGATCGAGGCGGAGATCGGCCACGACAAGATGGCCGAGATTAGAGCCTACGCTGAGCAGTGCCCGATTGGCGGGGGCAAAATCCACCTGGGGGCTACCAGCGCGGACGTGGAAGATAACGCTGACATCCTGCGCATCAAGGAGTCCCTACATCTGATCCGCAAGCGCCTGCTGGGTCTTCTCGAAGCTTTCGCCACCCAGATCGAACGCTGTCAAGACCTGCCTGCTATGGGTTACACTCACCTCCAGCCCGCTGAGCCCACTACCCTGGGCTACCGCCTCTGTCAGTACGCCCAGGACTTGCTCATTGACCTCCAGGGTTTGGATCACTTGGTGAAAAACCTCAAGGCCAAGGGGCTGAAGGGGGCGGTGGGAACTTCGACCTCCTACGCTCAGTTGCTCCAGGGCAGCGGGATGGCGCCGGCCGAGCTGGAACAATTGGTCATGGAAAAGCTGGGGCTGGAGGCCGTGCCCGTATCCACTCAGGTTTACCCCCGCAAGCAGGATTTCCTCGTCCTGACCACTCTGGCCTCGATAGCTCAATCCCTGCACCGATTCGCCTTCGACCTGCGAGTGTTGCACGCCGCACCCTTCGGGGAGTTGAGCGAGCCCTTTGGAGCCAGTCAGGTGGGCTCCTCCGCCATGCCCTTCAAGCGCAACCCGGTTACTGCTGAGAAGGTCTGCTCGCTGGCTCGTTATCTCAGTACCTTGCCCAAGGTGGCCTGGGACAACGCGGCCGTCTCTCTCCTGGAACGCACCCTGGACGACTCGGCCAACCGCAGGGTGATCCTTCCTGAGACATTCCTGGCCCTGGACGAAATGCTCATCTGCGCCAGGCGCGTTGTCACGGACCTGGTTGTTCACGAGGGGACTATCGAGCGTAATCTGTCCACCTACGGCGTCTTCGCGGCCACCGAGGTGCTGCTTATGGAGCTGGTCAAGGCCGGCGCCGACCGCCAGGAGATGCACGAGCGCATCCGCCAGCACACCATGGCTGCCTGGGATGCCATTCAGAGGGGCGAGGAGAACCCCCTGATAGAGCGGCTGAGCAGCGACAGCGACCTCCTCGCTTTCCTGCCCGTCGGGAGGGTGAGGGAACTCCTAGATGTCGTCAACATCGTTGGCGATGCCCCCGCCAGGTGCGCGGAGTTTCTGCGTCTTCTGCGAACGCACCTGGCTGAAACCTAGCGAGGTATAGTGCCCATGAGAATCCTGGTGATTGACGAGGACGAAGAATTCTCCAAAAGCCTCCGCTATTCTCTGCAGCGGGAAGGGCATCCCGTCTTCGTTGCCCTCGATAGCTCTTCCATCCCAACCCTGGTCTGGAAACACAAGCCTGACTTGATCATCCTCGACAAAGACCTGCTGGAGATTGACGGTCTTCGCCCTTTCGCTTCCTTGCAGGAGGACGTTGACATGCCGCTCATACTTCTCGTTGCTCACGTTAAGGAGGAGGGGCGAAGAGAAGAGGAGTTGTCAGGGGAGCGTATCAGAGCCTTCGGGCTAAAGCATCTTCGTCGTGCGGAGGCGATCCTGCGACGGTTGCGTAGGCTCTTCGAGGAAGAGAGGACTATCCTGGAGATAGGCCAGTTGACTATTGACTTTGAGAAGAAACGAGTCACTTTCTACGATAAGCCCTTGTCTTTAACCCCCATCCAATTCCATCTACTGAGCTCTTTGGCCCTCGATGCCGGCCGAGTGATGGGCTATCGGGAACTCCTGGAGAACGTGTGGGGTTACAAAGGGGAGGACAGCGAGGCGCGGGAACTGCTCAAGGTCCACATCAACCGCATGAGGCAGAAGATGAAAGCGATAGCCGGGGGGGGAGAGAGTTATATCCAATCGGTGCGGGGCTTTGGCTATAGGTTGTCTCCCCCAGACGAATAAAGGCAACAAGTTTTTGACCCAACAGGGAATCTCTCGGGCAATGAGAGATCCCCTGTTTGCGTTCTTTTACCGATCCTTAACCAAAGTGTAACCGTTTTCTCACCAAAGATTAACTGACTTGTTACTGACATCCTGGCGAATTTAGGTTATAATTGATGACAATCATGTTTGAGGAAGGAGGTATTAAAATGGCCAAGTGCCCTGAATGCGGAAACCCAATCGAGGTGGGCAAAAGTGTGAAGCTGGGAGCGAACATCGAATGCCCAGAATGTGGCACGGTGCTGGAAGTCATCAGCCTAAGCCCCCCCGATCTGGACTACGCTCTTGGAGACGAGGACTGGGAAGATTGGGAGGAAGAAGAAGAAGAGGCATAACTTCCTCCGCCAGCAGGACATCCCATTCCAAAAGCACACGCGAAACAGAGCCCTAACCTGCTGGACAGGTTAGGGCTTACCTCTCCCTACCCATCACAAGACCGTCAGGTCAGGCGAGAGGCGATTTAAGATCACCAGGACCGTTGTCAACGGCTTTTTGCCCGAAATACGTCGCCAGAATTGTCTTGGACGACCAGAACAAGAAGAAGTTGTAAAAATCACCAGCCTCCCCCTCGGTCTGGACTATACTGCCGAGAGCTGGAGTGAGGACTGGGAGAAAGAGGAGTACTGAAAATGGATTCTGAAGAACCTCTTGGAGATAAGCCTCCCCCCCGTAGCCCAAATCGTCCTCCGATTTGGAAAAGCGTGGGCGAGGCGCAGTGGAATGATTGGCGGTGGCAGCTTACCCATCGCCTCAGCACAGCCGAAGCATTGGCCCAGGTTATCCACCTCACACCCGAAGAAGAGGCGGCGCTAGCTGCCCCAGGCCACTTTCGGGTTGATATCACCCCCTATTTTGCCAGCCTGATGGACCCCACCGACCCAACCTGCCCCATCCGTCGTCAGGTCGTCCCGACGGCCCATGAACTGGAACCCTTCGACCCAGCCACGGCCGACTCGTTGAACGAAGACCGCCACTCCCCCGTGCCAGGGCTGGTCCACCGCTATCCCGATCGGGTGCTGATGCTGGTCACCACCCAGTGCGCCAGCTACTGCCGCTTCTGTACCCGCAGCCGGGTGGTGGGCGACCCCACGGTCCAGTTCAGCCGCACCGATTACGATCAGCAGCTCGACTACATCGCCCGCACGCCGCAGGTGCGGGACGTGCTCCTCTCAGGGGGCGATCCTCTGACGCTGCCCCCCAGGGTACTGGAGGGTTTGCTCAGTAGCCTGCGGGCCATCCCACACGTGGAGGTCATTCGTATCGGTACCCGCGTGCCTGTCTTTCTGCCCATGCGGATTAACGAAGAACTGACGGCCATGTTGCGGCAGTTCCACCCCCTGTGGATGAACATCCACTTCAATCACCCTAAGGAAATCACACCAGAGGTGCGCCAGGCCTGCGAGATGCTGGCCGACGCCGGCATCCCCTTGGGGTCGCAGACGGTGCTCCTGGCCGGGATCAACGACTGTCCCAACGTCATCAAGGCCCTGGTGCACGAGCTGGTCAAGATCCGCGTCCGACCCTACTATCTCTACCAGTGCGACCCGGTGCACGGCACCAGCCACCTCCGCACCCCGGTAGCCAAGGGGATCGAGATCATCGAAGCCCTGCGGGGCCACACCAGCGGCTTCTGCATCCCCACCTACGTCATCGACGCGCCAGGTGGTGGGGGCAAAGTGCCTATCATGCCCCAGTACCTCATCAGCCAATCGGACACACGGGTGGCGGTGCGCAACTTCGAGGGCTTCGTCAGCACCTACCCCCAGCCCACGGACTACCAGCCCCACAACCCGGCCCTTTGCGCCTATTGTCAAACGGCGCGGCCAGAGCCGGGTCAGGAAGGAGTGGAGGGGCTGCTGGCTGGTCAGGCCACGACCATCGCCCCTGAGGGCTTCGATAGGGTGCACCAGCGCCAGACCCGCATCGCCTGGCAGTCAGTCTGGCAAGTGCCGACAGTAGTCAAGGAAGTGGTCTGATGCCCAGTTTCAGAGTTGCTCTGCTGTATAACCTGAAGCACAACGCCCCCCAGGAGCCCGGTGCTCCGCCCGACGCCCTGGCCGAGTATGACTCCATAGAGACTGTCCAGGCCCTTGAGGATGCTCTGCGGGCCGGTGGTCACCAGGTGATCCCTTTGGAAGGGGACAAGACGCTGTTGGACACCATTCGCCAAGCCGATCCCGACATCGCCTTCAACATCTGCGAGGGGCATCGGGGTGATGCCCGGGAATCTCAGGTGCCGGCCCTGTTGGAGATGCTGGACATCCCCTACACGGGTTCCAAAATCCTGGCTCAGGCTATCTCTCTGGACAAGGCCATAGCCAAGCGGGTGTGGCGGGACTGCGGCCTGCCCACTGCTCCTTTCCAGGTCTTCTACCACGAGCACCAGCCACTGGATGAGCAACTGGCCTTTCCCCTGTTTGTCAAGCCGGCGCGTGAGGGCTCAGGGATGGGGATCAACGGCCACTCCGTCGTCCACGATGAGGCCGATCTGCGAGAGCAAGTGCGTTGGGTGCTCCAAACCTACCGCCAGCCGGCCCTGGTGGAAGCGCATCTACCAGGGCGGGAGTTCACTGTGGGCCTCATTGGCAACGTCATGGCACCGGGGGAGCGGCCGTGGAAGGGCACCCTGACCGACCGAGAGTGCCGGCTGTACGACGAACGGGGCTTCCATCTTTTTCCGGTGTTGGAGATCGACTCCCAGGCGAGTGTCGGTCAGGGACTGTACAACGCAGAAGCCAAGTCCTACCACCCTGGTGAGGAAGGGGCGCCCCTCTACCTTTGCCCGGCGGACATTCCCTCGGACCTGGAGGCCGAACTGAAGCGTTTGGCCGTAGCCGCCTTTGAAGTCATTGGGGCCCTGGACGTGGCCCGGGTGGACTTCCGGCTGGGTGCTGGCGGGCAACCTTACCTCATAGAAATCAACACCCTGCCAGGCCTGAACCCGACGGTGAGCGACCTGTGCATCGTGGCCCGCGCCGAGGGGATGCATTACCCAGACCTGATCAACGAGATCCTGAACCTGGCGATAGATCGCTACGGATTGGGGTGGGATATGGGCTTCTCTTCCCGCTTCCGCCGGCCATTCCTATAGATAAATGGCCGAGGACGGAGAAGCCGAAGGAGGTGACGATGCATTCAGACGAAAAGCCTCCTGGGGTGGTTGTGTTGTACAACCACAGCCAAGGGCTGGTGAAGGGCGAGCCTCGCGACCTGCTGGCGGAACAGGGGGTCATCGCCTGCGCCCATGCCATAGCGGAAGCGCTCCACATGGCCGGTCGGCGGGTGGAGTTGGTGCCCATCTACAGCGATGTAGAGTTGGCGCTGGCATCGTATCCTCCTCTGGACTGGGTGGTTTTCAACCTGGGGGAAGGGCTGGCGGGGCGACTCTTCGAGGAAGTACGCATTGCCTGGGCTTTGGAGGCCATGGGCTACGCCTTTACCGGCTCGGGAGGGGATGCCATCCTCCGCTCGACCCATAAGGAACAGGCAAAGACGCTGCTGGCCGAGGCGGGCGTGCCAACTCCACCCGGGCGGATCTTTTACGACCCGGGGGAAGTGGAGGAGCACAGTGTCGCTACGCTCCCCTTCCCTCTCATAGTCAAGCCGGTAGCTGAGGACGCCAGTCTCGGAGTCAGCACAGACGCTGTGGTACACACCCCAGCAGCCTTGCAAGCGCGAGTGGCCTACGTGGTAGAGCGTTACCGGCAGGGAGCGCTGGCGGAGCAGTTCATTGGCGGACGGGAGTTCAACATCTCCTTATGGGGCCATCTGCCACAAGTTCTGCCCCTGGCGGAGATAGACTTCAGCGCCTTTGACGATCCTTTCCAGCGCATCGTTTCCTTTGCTGCGAAGTGGGAAGAGGACTCTTTTGCCTACAACCATACCCCTGTGGTCTGCCCGGCTAACGTGGCGTCGGTTCTCCGTGACCGCATTATTGCCACTGCCCAGCGGGCCTGGAGAGCCATCGGCTGCCGGGGCTACGCACGGGTCGACATGCGTGTGGCCGCCGATGACACGCCCTGCGTCGTGGAGGTTAACTGCAATCCCGACATCTCGCCGGATGCCGGCTTCTTCCGCGCCGCTCGTGCCGCCGGGTACAACTACGTGGGGATGGTCACTCATATTCTGAACCTTGCCTTAAGACGGCGCAACACCTGTGATTACGAAAGCGAAAGAGCAAGATGGCTCACAAGTTCTGCATCTAACCGCCGCCGCTGGCGTTTTCAAGCCAGACGAAGTGGCCTGCGTCCAGGAGTTATGGGACGCTTACCTGCGACAGGGCGAAGCCAGTGGCTACGTTTTTTTGGTTTATAAGAACGGGGACCGCCTCCTGGGCTACGCCTGCTTCGGGCCTCACACGCTGACCGAGGGGACCTTCGACCTGTACTGGATTGCCGTAGACCCGGAGGCGCAGGGGCAGGGCATCGGCCACGCCCTGCTGGCGCGGGTGGAAGAGGAGGTGCAGGCCCGAGGAGGCCGGCTGCTGCTGGTAGAGACATCAGGCACCGCGGCGTATGCCCCAGCTTGTCGCTTGTATGAATCCTGTGGCTACCATTACGAAGCGGCAGTCCACGATTTTTATGCTCCTGGCGATGACCTGATCCTCTACACCAAACCCCTCACGCCCACACCGATGATGAAAACGCCATGTTATCCCTTGATGACGCCCAACGGCACGACCCTGGCCACCTTGCGAGCGACTCCCGTCGAGTGTACTACGTTGACCACTCGGTCTACATCCTTGTAGGCATCAGGAGCCTCCTCGGCCAGACCAGACATGCTGCCGCCCCGCACGATGATGCCACTTTCCGCCAACTCCCGTTGTAACTCCTGTCCCCGGATCTTCTTCCTGGCTGCGCTCCGGCTCATGACCCGCCCCGCCCCGTGGCAGGAGGTGCCAAAGGTCTTCTCCATAGCCTCAGTGGTACCCACCAGGACGTAGGAGGCCGTGCCCATGTCGCCGGGGATCAAGACTGGCTGACCCACCTCTCGATAGTCGGCAGGCACATCCTTCATCCCCGGCCCGAAGGCCCGCGTGGCCCCTTTGCGGTGGATGATCAGTTTGGTGGGTTTTCCGTCAATGGGGTACTCCTCTACCTTGGCGATGTTGTGAGCCACGTCGTAGACCAGAGTCAGCTCGCGGTCTTTGACCACGCCAGCCAGCACGTCGTCCACGACTTGGCGCACGCGGTGGGCCAGAACCTGGCGGTTGGCCCAGGCGTAGTTGGCGGCGCAGGCCATGGCGGCGAAATAGTCGCGTCCTTCGGGCGAATCGAAGGGAGCGCAGACCAGCTCTCGGTCGGGCAATTTGATGCCGTATTTGGTCACTGCCTGCTGCAGGTCGCGCACGTAGTCGGTGCACACCTGATGGCCCAGGCCCCGCGAGCCGGTGTGGATCCAAACCACCAATTGGCCCTCGAACAGGCCGAAGGCATCCGCTATCTCCCGGTCGTAGACCTCCTCCACCTCGCCCACCTCGACGAAGTGGTTGCCTGAGCCCAGGGTTCCTAATTGATCAGCGCCTCGCTTCTTGGCCCTTGGGCTCACCACCCTTGCTTCAGCCCCAGCCAAAGCCCCCTGCTCCTCGGTGTGCTCCAGGTCGTCTTTCGTGCCGTAGCCCTGGCTCACCGCCCAGGCCGATCCCTTCTCCAAAACGTCGTCCATATCCCGGTGAGAGAGCCTGATGTCCCCGCTGCGGCCCACGCCGCTGGGCACGCCTTGGAAGAGGGCGTTGACGATCTCATCCATGATGGGCTTGACTTCTTCGGCCATGATATTGGACCTGAGAAGCCTGACGCCGCAGTTGATATCGTAACCCACAGCCCCAGGCGAGATGACCCCGTCGGAGGTTCTCAGGGGAATCACCCCACCGATGGGCGGGCCATAGCCCTGATGGATGTCGGGCATGGCCAGGGTGTACTTGACCACGCCGGGCAGCGTCGCGGTGTTGATCAACTGCTCTACGGAGCGATCCTTCAACGCTGCCTCTAAAAGCTCCTCGTCGGCGTATAGCCGAGCCGGCACCCGCATGTCGGGCCGAAAACTCTTTGGAATCTCGTAAACGTATTCCTCTACTCGCTTCATGTCCTTCTTGTCAACCATTTGTTCCTCCTTCCGCGTTCTGCTTATCGCTTGTGACTACACGTCGAACACGATGGTGGCCACGAGACCGCTCGGTGTTTCCTCAATAGCCAGATCGTGAAAAGTGGCCGCTTTGATGGCTTTGGTCTTGTGCTTGGTTGGGCCGCCGATCACGTGGGCCTTGAGCTTCGTGGGCAAGAGGGTCTCGATGGCGAACTGGGAGTAGGTCTCCCCTTCCACCTCGTGCAGATAGATGAGCTCGTTCAGCCAATCAACCAGCAGGCCCTCGTAGTCGGTCGCCTCCAGCGTCACCTCGCGCTCGCAGGTCGTTTCTTTAGATGGCTCAGCCATCAGGGCGAACATGCCACAGGCGGCGTTGGCGAAAAGCTCCTTCATGTCCCGCCCGTAGACCCTTATGGCCAGATCAGCCGTGTGCTCGATCTCCTCAAACCCTTCACTCATCCCTCATCCCTCGTTACTCATTACTCGTTTCTCTTCAACCAGAATGCGGCGAGCTTTGGCGATGTCCCGCTCTATCTGACTCTTTAGCTCCTCGACGTCGGCGAAGCGTCGTTCATCGCGCAGGCGCTCTACGAACTCCACCACCAGGTCGCAGCCGTAGATCACTTCTTCGAAGTCCAGGATGTGCACCTCCACGATGCGCTGGCCGCTGGCCTCGAAGCTGGGCCGCACGCCGACGTTGGCCACGCCCTGATGACGTTCCTCTCCCAGCCCGGCGTAGATGGCGTAGATGCCGTCGGCGGGGACGACCCGCTCCTTTCGCACTTCCAGGTTGGCGGTTGGAAAGCCCAGGCAGTGCCCCCGCTGACTTCCCCGTACCACTTCGCCGGCCAGGCTGGGATACCGGCCCAGCAGTTGAGCGGCCTGGCGCACTTTCCCTTTCAGTATCAGGGAGCGGATACGGGTGCTGGATATGATCTGCCCCTGCCAGGTCAGTGGCTCGATGACTCGTACAGTGAAGCCCAGCTCCTGCCCCATGGCTCGCAGAGCCTCTACGTCCCCTTCGCGCCCGCGTCCTAGCGCGAAATCCGCCCCCACCCAGAGTTCCGCTATATGCAGGTGGCGGCGGACCTGGGCTATGAAATCCTGGGCGGAGGTCTGCGCCATCTCCTGATCGAAGGGCAGGATAGCCAGGATGTCCAGGCCCAGCCTCTCCAGCAGGGCGGCCTTTTCGCCGGGTGTGCTCAGGTAGCGGGTTGGGTTGTAGGGCGAAAGCACCGCGCCGGGATGGGGATGGAAGGTGATCAAGCCAGCCAGACGCTTTGTTTGTCTGGCCTCCTCGACCATTTGCTGGATCAGGTGCTGGTGCCCCCGATGGACGCCGTCAAAAGCCCCGACGGTGAGAATGGTATCGCTATTTAGATTGGCGGACGACAGGGCATCAATTATTTCCATTCAACGAGTCAGCGAATCAGCGAGTCAGTACTCGCTGTGATGCTACGCCGCCAGGACGCTAGGACGCCGTAAATACTTTATGCGGTTGCCAGAGACCCGTCTGGGGGTCGTGTCTCAGGATGGCGATCAATTCCCCTTTTTGGGAGTAGGCGCGGCGGAGTTCATGTCTCCATTCCCCCCCTGCAATCGGGGGGGGCAAGGGGGGGGCTTCAACCTGCTGACCGTGGCGGATGCGCTGCTCCGCCTGGGCGTCAACCACTACGGGTTCGAAATCCAGCAAGGCTTCGTCCAGAGGATGTATGAACTCTCGCCAATTTCCCTGAGCGAGGGCCTCCAGGCTGACCGCCTTTTCCAGGGTGAAGTGGCCGCTGGCCAGGCGGGTCAGGCTGTGCAGATGGGCCCCGCAGCCCAGCTTTTGGCCCAGGTCGCGGGCCAGGGCGCGGACGTAGGTGCCTGGCGAGCATTCCACTCGAATGATAAGTAGCGGCGGCGTCCAGGCGAGCAGCTCGATGTCGTGGATCTCAACCGGGCGCGGCTCTCGCTCTACGGTGATGCCCCGGCGAGCCAGCTTGTACAGGGGTGTGCCCTCGCGTTTCAAAGCCGAATACATGGGCGGCACCTGCTGGATGGGGCCGACGAAAGAGGCCAGGGCTTCTCGTACCTCTTCCTCGCGCACATCCACCTCGGCTGTGGCGGTCACTTCGCCCTCGGCGTCGTGGGTGTCGGTGCTCACCCCCAGGCACATCTGGGCCAGATAGACCTTGTCGGCCATGAGGTACTCGGCCACGCGAGTGGCCTGCCCCAGGCAGACGACCAGCACTCCTGTGGCCGAGGGGTCGAGGGTGCCGGCGTGGCCCACCCGTCGCTGGCCGGTCATCTGCCGTACCCGATCCACGACGTCGTGGGAGGTCATCCCCGCGGGTTTATCAACGTTGAGGATGCCGGAAATCTGCTGGCCCCTCACACCTGTTCCCTTTCGAACTTTGAGCTTTGAGCTTCGGATTTTGAAAGGGTTTCCTTGACCGCCATCAGAACTTTCTCCCGCACCTCGTTCGGGGCGCCATCCAGCGTGCAGCCAGCGGCCTGGGGATGCCCACCGCCGCCCAGGTCTCTGGCGACAGCAGAGACATCAACACCGGGCACGGATCGCATTTCCACCTTGATCCGGCCGTCGTCTTCCTCGATGAACACGATGGCCACATCTGACTCGGCGGTGGTGCCCAGGAAGTTGACCAGGCCAGCATCGCCCTTCTCGAAGAGGGCACATTCCTGGCGCATGGCCTGGGTGATCTGACTCCAGATGATCCTCCCATCCAACTGGACGCCGTTCAGGGCCTTGGCCCACAGGCATATATCCGAGAAAGGTCGCTGATTGAAGACATGAGCGGTGATCTCCGGGAGCTGTGCTCCTGCCTCCATCAGTTTGAGGACCGCCTGCATAGTCCGGAGGGGCGTATTGGGGATGCGAAAACCGAGCGTGTCGGTGACGATTCCGTTGAGGAGGCAGAGGGCCATGTCGGAGTCGAGGGGGACGTCCAGGCTCTCTACCAGCTCCAGCACCATCTCGGCCGCGGATGCCACCCTGGTGTCAACCCAATTGACGGTGCCGAAGTGCGTGTTGGTCACGTGGTGGTCAACGTTGATGATGGGAAGGCCGATCAGTGACTCGTCGTAGGCCGCCCCTAGCCGTTCCAGGTCGCCGCAGTCGAGGCTGATGACCAGGTCATATTCGCTCTCTGGCCCGGTCGCTATCGCCTCGCTGCCTGGCAGATAGGTGAACCTCCTGGGCACGGGATCGGCGCAGGCCAGGGTGTACTCCTTTCCCAGCCAGCGCAAGGCCCGGCCCAGCCCCAGAAGGGAGCCGATGGCGTCCCCATCAGGTGCCACGTGGGTGATGACCATCACCCTCCGAGCGTCGCGGATGAATCGAACGGCGGCCTCCTTCACTCGTTTCCCCCTTGAGAATCTCTATCCCGCTGGATTTCCTCCAAAAGCTGATCTATGCGCTCGCCCCGCTCCAGCGAGGTGTCCAGGTGAAAGATCATCTCAGGCACATAGCGAAAAGCCAGGCGAGAGCCGATCTCCCGGCGGAGGAAGCTCGCCGCGTGTTCGCATCCTTCCATCGCCTCCTGTTGATCTCCCAGGGCGCTGACATAAATGTGCGCCTGGCGCAGGTCGGGGCTGACCTCGACTGCGATGATGGTCACAAAATCAAGGCGCGGATCGCTGACTCTTTTCTCTAACAAATCACCGAGTTCTTTTTGAATGAGATTGCCGATTTGCTTCTGACGACGAGTAACCATTGTTTGGATTTTGAGCTTTGGATTTATCCTAGCTCTCTCTTTCCTTCTTGTAAAACTCTATGATGTCGCCTTCTTTGAAGTCCCGAAAGCCCTCCAGGCCCACGCCACATTCGAATCCCTCCCTGACCTCTCTGACGTCCTCGGTGAAGCGTCGCAGGGATGAAACTCGCCCCTCGTAGACCGGTTGGTCGTTCCGGCTTATTCGGGCCAGTGAATTACGAGCGACTTGGCCATCGGACACAGCGACGCCGGCGATCTTGCCCAGGCGGGGGATGGTGAACACGGCTCTCACCTCGGCGTGGCCGCTGACCACGTCCTTGTAGACGGGCTCCAGGAGACCCTTGAGGGCCTTGTCCACGTCGTCAATCAGCTTGTAGATGATATCGTAGAGGCGGATGTCAATACCCTCGGCCTCGGCTGAGCGGCTGGCGGCCGAGTCCGCCTGGACACCGAAACCGATGATTATGGCCTGGGAAGCTACGGCCAGCATGACGTCCGATTCACTGATGTTGCCTGTTCCCTGGTGGAGGATGTTTACCTTCAGGCCCTCGTCCCCCAGCTTTTCCAGGGAATTGACGATGGGTTCGATAGTGCCCCGGGCATCAGCCTTGAGGATTAGATTGAGTTCTTTTACCTGGCCGGCCCTGATTTGATCCAAAATCCCTTCCAGGCTGAGCGCCCTGGCTGGCTGGATAGCCGCTCGCTCTTTTTCATCAGCTCGCCCAGTGGCCATAGCGCGGGCTTTCTTTTCATCCTCCACTACTTTGAAGGTGTCGCCAGGGTGAGGGACAGCGGAGAGGCCCAGGACAACTACTGGCGTTGAGGGCGTGGCTTTCTCGATTTGCTCTCCCCGTTCATTGAACATGGCTTTTATGCGGCCAGAGATATCCTCGATTAACAAAGCATCTCCCAATCGTAGAGTGCCGTTTTGCACCAGAAGGGTGGCGGTCGGCCCCCGGCTCTTGTCCAGCTCGCCTTCAATGACCGTGCCCAGGGCGGGGCGGTTGGGATTCGCCTTGAGCTCGGCCAGCTCGGCTACTGCCAGGATGTTATCCAACAGATCGTCTATGCCGGTCTTTTGCTTGGCCGAGACTGGCACGCAGATGATCTGGCCTCCCCACTCCTCGATTTGGAGGCCCACGTCGGTTAACTGTTGCTTAACCCTCTCCGGCCCCGCGTTGGCCTTGTCCATCTTATTCAGGGCCACGATGATGGGCACCCTTGCTGCTCGGGCATGGTCAATGGCCTCCTGGGTCTGGGGCATCACCCCGTCGTCGGCGGCCACCACCAGGATGGCGATGTCGGCCCCCTGAGCGCCTCGGGCGCGCATGGCGGTGAAGGCCTCGTGACCTGGGGTATCCAGGAAAGTGATTTTCATGCCCCGGTGCTCAACCTGGTAGGCGCCGACGTGTTGGGTGATTCCCCCTGCTTCGCCAGCCACCACGTTGGTGTGCCGGATCACGTCCAGCAGCGTGGTCTTGCCGTGGTCTACGTGCCCCAACATGGTGACCACCGGCGGCCGGGGCTCCAGATCCTCAGGGGCCTCGTCCTCGTACATGCGCTCCTTGAGGGGCAGCGGGATCATGGGGATCTCTTCTTCTTCGACCACCAGAGGCGCCTCTAGGCTGGCCTCAAATCCCATCTCCTCTGCTACAATGGCCGCCGTATCGTGGTCAATCTGTTGATTGATGTTGGCCAGGATGCCGTTGTTCATCAGCTCCTTGATGACCTGGATGGGGCTGACCTCCATCAAATCGGCCAGTTCCCTGATGGTCAAAAAATCAGGTATGACGATGGCTTTCCTGTTCTGTTTTTCAGTCATGAGTATCCCCTTTCTGGACATCTTTACAAGCTCAATTCTTGACGAGTGAGTCGAGGTTTTCCCACCCGCTCTTGGTGGACGCTAGTCCGGCCCTCAGCCGCCGGACTGGCGTCCGTCGCGAGCAGAGTAAGTAGCCCGTCGGTTTGAGGCCGAGCTGCGTTAGCGATCGGCGCAGAGTTTAACGGATAGTGGTCTCTCTGTTGGGAACTAGCGAGGGTGGACGCACTTTCCCAGACGAACCTGGTGAAAGAGCTGAGCTCTAAAAGGCCCTTACTCTTCAGGGTAAAGATGCGTAGTGTTAGTATACGTGGAGAGAAACGGGGTTAGCAGCGAGGGAATAACAAGTTCGTGCTTAGATCATTTCCTCATTGCCTTACCCCCGCTGGTTCCCCAGATATTCTATCTTGCACCTCGCTCCTCTCACTCCTCGGTCTCGAGTAGCCCGTGAGCGAATTCTTCCAATGTTGCTCGTTCTTCATCGGTCAAGCTGACTCTGAGAGCGTGCTCCAGGAGATCTTTCTGCAGCGCTGTTTCCCAACATTCCTGGCGTCGGCACAGGTAGGCGCCCCGACCAGACTCCTTTCCTGTTTCGTCAATCTCCACTCCGCCATCGGGCGTGCGGACGATGCGCACCATCTCCCGCTTGGGGCGTATCTCTCTACAACCGACGCAGGTTCGTTGCGGTACGTGCTTGCGAGACATTACTAATAGTAGTCCTCCCACTCCTCACGGTGACGGCCAGGCTTGCGGTGTCGCTTGGCTACCATCTTTCCTAGTTCCTCGTCGTAGACCAACTCGCGTCTTTTCTCTCTCCTGCGGCGCTCCTCTGATTCGTCTTCTTCTTCTTCTTCTTCCTCCTCGTACTCGTATATCTTCTCTTCTTCCTTGTGCTCCAAGGTGGGCTCTTCTTCGAGCGGCTCTTCGGCAGGCTTCGCCTCCTCGGCTGGCACTTCTTCCTCGGCGGCAGGCGCGGCTTCTGCCACCTCTTCGGCTACTTTTTCTACCTCCGGAGCAGCCACTTCCACCACTTCTTCCTCGACCGCTTCCACCGGCTCTTCCATGACTGCCTCGATCTCTTTGACCTCTTCTACTTCCTCGACGGGGATGAAGCCCTTAGCTTGCAGTTTATCTTTTAGCTCGTCTAGCGATTTCGGGCCGAAGTTCTTTGTGGCCAACATCTTTTCATCGCCTTCGGCCAGCTTCTCCAGTATTTCCTCCACCGTGGCGAATCCCGCTTGATTGAGGGAGTTGTACACCCGCGGGCTGAGGCCCAACGACTTGATGGGGACACCTTCTTCGACTCTCTCTTTGGTAACAGCCGTTTCTATTACATCAATGGCCTCTCTAAGCACCCGCATCTCTTGGGCCGTGGGAGGAGCCCCCTCTTTTTTCAGCAGAATAGTCTCGGCCAGGGCCAGGATGTCTTTCTTCTCGGCTACCGCGGCTACCTGGGCGATATCTTCTTCGTGGGCTTTTTGTAGTGCTTCCTCGGCAGCTTCTATCGCGCTCTTGATGTCAATGCGCCAACCGGTCAGCTTGGCCGCCAGGCGGGCGTTTTGCCCCCCTTTGCCGATGGCCAGGGAGAGCTGGTCGTCGGGCACGATGACGGTGGCCGTTCTGCCTCCGTTAGAATCGTCGTTCAGGTAAGTGTTCATGACCTTGGCTGGACTCAGGGAGTTGGCGATGAAAACGCCTGTGTCGAGATTCCATTCGATCACGTCAATCTTCTCCCCATTCAGTTCTTTGACCACGCTTTGAATCCTGACCCCGCGCATACCTACGCATGCCCCTACCGGATCTATCCCCGCTTGAACAGCGCCTACCGCCACCTTCGATCGCGAACCGGCTTCGCGGGCGATGGCTTTGATCTCGACCGTGCCGTTGAAGATTTCGGGCACTTCCAACTCCAGCAGGCGGCGGAGCATATTGCGGTGGGTGCGGGAGACGATGATATGGGGCCCGCGGTTGGTCTTGCGCACCTCCAGGACGTAGGCCCGCACTCGCTGATTGAGCCGGTAGTACTCACCGGGGATCTGTTGACTCTTGGGAAGGAGGGCCTCGGTCCGGCCCAGGTTCAGGGTCACGCCCTGAGGCATGATATTCTGTACAGTACCGTTGATAAGCTCCCCCTCGCGCTCGACAAAACTGCTAAAAAGTACATCACGCTCAGCTTCGCGGATGCGCTGCAAGATGACCTGTTTGGCCGTCTGGGCAGCGATGCGCCCGAAGTGCTCGGTGGTGTCCTCGAACGTCACTAGCTCACCTAACTCGGCCTTCTTGTTGATTCTCTGCGCCTCGGCCAGGGAAATCTCAAATTGCTCATTCTGGACTTCTTCTACCACCTCTTTGGAAATGTAGAGCCTGGCCTGTCCGGTCTCTGGATCCATCTTGGCCGTGACATTCTGGGATGAGCCGAAGTCTTTCTTGTAGGCCGTCAATAGGGCGACCTCGATGGCTTCCAGGACTACATCTTTGTCCAGACTTTTTTCATTGCAGATTTGGTCAAAAGCCACTGCGAAATCGCTCTTTTTCAAGTCTCGAATCCTCCTGTTTCGTGCCGGGTAACTGTTCACCTTGCTCGGCCTGGATTGCCAAATCCAGGCCAGGCTAGAACTTAAAATGGGTTCACTAACCTTTCTGATAGCAAGAAAAGTGGGGGGCGCCCACTTTTCCAATAAAACCCTTATACCATCGGTATTATACCATGTTTGGACAAATCGCGCAAGTCACAATGGATTGGTGGTTAGAGTCAACCGAAGTGCGTTGCACCTGCGAGTTCTGTGGGAAGCATGTCCAGGCCGATGGTTTCACGGCCTTCTTGCCAACGCAGCTTGATCTCGATGGCGTGTTCCTTCAGGGTGCGACGGCTCAGGGTGAGGCGTACGGGGATGCCGATGAGATCAGCATCGTTGAACTTGACCCCCGCGCTCTCATTGCGGTCATCGTAGAGGACTTCGTAGCCCAGGGCTTCTAAACTGGCGTAGACCTCCTCCGCTTTGGACACCGTCTCCTCACCAGCCCCCAGAACGACCAGGTGGATGTGGTAGGGGGTGATGGCGGACGGCCAGATGATACCTTTGGGGTCGTGATGCTGCTCGACCACGGCGGCCATCAACCGCGCCAGGTCTAGCCCGTAGGAGCCCACGACGATGGGCCTGGGTCTGCCATCTCGATCGAGGTAGGTGGCCCCAGCACTCTCGCCACGCTTCAGGTAGCCGATCTCGATGCCCGGTGTTTCTGTCAGTTGACTGCGGCAGCGGGGGCAGGCATAGCCGGCCTGGGCCTGGGCGATGTCTGTCAGGATGTCGGCCCGGAAGTCGCGGGGATAGTTGACGTTCAGCAGGTGGTAGCCGTCCTCGTTGGCCCCGGCCACGAAGTTGGAGCCCAGCAGCACCGAATCGTCGGCCACCACTTTCGCCCCCCTCACCCCGATGGGGGAGGCGTAGCCGGGCACGGCTCCAATATTCAAAATCTCTCTTTCTGTGGCAAGGTACAAGTCGGCGATTCCTAGAGCGTTTTTCAACTTGGTCTCACTGATGCCCAGGTCGCCACGGATGATGGCGAAGATCACTTCACCCTCTGCGGTGGCATAGAGCAGGGCCTTCAAGGTTTTTACGGTGGGCACTCCGACGTAGTCAGCCAGGGCCGCGATGGTTTTGCAGTCTGGCGTCGCCACTTTCTCGATTGCTTTTTCCGTCTCCTGGGGCGCGGCCGGCCTGGCGAACGCGGCCCACTCGGCGTGGGCGGCATAGTCGCACTCGGGGCACAAGATAAAAGTGGACTTGCCTGCCTCACCAGCGACGATGAACTCGTGGCCGTCCTCGGTCTCTACGGCCACGGTCTCCAGGTGGCAGGCCTGGAAGATGCTTACGTAGGCCTGGTAGACGCGCCGGTAGAAGTCGTTCAGGCTCGTTGAGTCGGCGTGAAAACTGAGGGCCTCCGTCGCCATGAACTCTCGGGCCTCCAGCAGGCCCCCTCGGGAGCGGTACTCGTCGCGGAATTTGGCATGGATTTGGTAGATCAGGGTGGGCAGTTGGCGGTAGGATTCGATCTCCGTGCGGCACAGGTCGGCCACCATCTCCTCGGCGGTCAGGGTGAGGGGCATCAGCAACTCCTGCCCTCCGAGGGTCTCTATTTCCCGGCGTGCGATCTGCTCGATCTGGTGTAGAACTCGTCGTCCTAGCGTCAGGTAGGTGTACGTGCCCTCCGCCGAGGGGCGGATCATGCCCGCCCTGAGAAGCAATTGATGGCTGGCGGTTCGGGCCTCGGAGGGCGCCTGGCGCAAGGTGTGACCGAAGAGTTTTGACATACGCATTTTCATCTCTCCTGGTTCTCTATCCTCAGCGGTATTATACTAGCTTTCGCTCCATTACGCCAATGACGCAATGTGCAACACGCTTCACGTCTCACCCAATTGGACAATCGCGTTGGATTAGTGTAGAATAGAGCCGGTACTGGAGAATGTGGAGTGTAGGCGCAAGCCTGCCTCAGGCCTTACGGACTTGCATCCGCACTCCAGCAGGAGGTCGGTATGAAACACAGAACACCGGAGGAAACCCACGGGCCAGCGCTGGACAAAGCCGTCCGCGATTTGCAATCTCTCGATCCCTGGCTGGTGGCCTTGCGCAGCGACGCGAAGCATACCAGCTTGACCGAGGCCAGCGGTCAGATTGAAGTGAGGTTCTGGGGTCGAGACTACGTCGTCCGCTGTCCTGAGATCTCAGTGGAGGAGGTAGACACAGGCCAAGAGCCGCCCATCGCTATCAAGATCCTCATTCTGCACTATCTCATCAACGCCGATGGCATCCCTCTGGCTGATGCCTGGGTCGCTTTCCGTGAACTGCCTGGTGGGCGGGTTTACGACGCGGCCTTCCGACGGAGAGCCAACCTTCGCCTGGCTCAGGCTTTCGGCCGCGACCTGGACGGCTTCGTGGCCGCGGCTGAGGCCCTGGGTGGGACGCGCTTGAACTATGGCGATGCATCTTTTCTCTTCCCCATGTTCCCACGCCTCCGACTGGCCGCCGTTCTCTACCTGGCAGACGAGGAATTTCCTGCCTCGGCCAATGTGCTCTTCGACGCCGCAGCGAGCCACTATCTGCCCACAGAGGACTTGGCCGTGCTGGGGGGGATGCTGGCCGGGCGGCTGATAAAGGCGATTTGACAAATTAGCCTTTTTGAGGGATAATACTCGCTGCTATCATACATATAGGAGGTGATGCCAATGGACCATAGTAGTAGTAACAGCGCCGTAGCATCACCTCCCCGTGAGGGCTAGCTACGGCGCAAAGCAAAGGGTCTCTTCTCCTGAGGAGGCCCTTTGTCTTTGAAAGCCATTTGTAACTCCCCCCTGTAGCAGAGTGGGCTCCCATGCCCGCGATATCCGGCGGCGTGGGAGCCGCCTCTGCTTGATATTCGGTAAGTGAGGTAAAGATGCCGGATTCTCTGCCTGTGGGCAAGCTGGAGATGGATTACCTGAGGCAGCTCTTGGCCAGGTATACTCAGGTCAACGGGCGAGTAGTGGTAGGCGCTGAGGTGGGCGAGGACGCCACGGTGATAGATTTCGGCGACCGTTACCTGGTGGCCAAAACCGATCCCATCACCTTCGCCACCGAGGAGATAGGCTGGTACGCGGTCAACGTCAACGCCAACGACGTGGCCGCCACCGGCGCCGTCCCCAGGTGGTTTCTGGCCACCCTGCTTTTGCCCGCCGGTAGCACCGATAGGGCCCTGGTGGAGAGGATATTCTCTCAACTCTCCGATGCCTCCCGCCAGTTAGGGGTCTCCTTTTGTGGCGGCCACACCGAGATCACCCACGGCCTGGATCGGCCCATCGTGGTGGGGCAGATGCTGGGCGAGGTAGAACGAGACAGGCTAGTGACCACCGCCGGGGCTCAGGTGGGAGACGACATCATCCTCACCAAGGGCCTCGCCATCGAGGCCACCTCCATCATCGCCCGGGAGAAGGCGGGGGAGCTGGCTGGCAAGTACCCGGTGGATTTCATTGACCGCTGCCAGGGTTTCCTCCATCAGCCGGGCATCAGCGTGGTGCGCGAGGCCCGGATCGCCACTGCCCAGGCGCGGGTTCACGCCATGCACGATCCCACCGAGGGCGGGCTGGCCATGGGCCTGTGGGAGCTGGCCCAGGCGGCCGGGGTGGGCCTGGTGGTGCATCGGGAGCGGATCGAGGTGCTGCCGGAGACGACCCTCCTCTGTAGCGATTACAGTCTCGATCCCCTGGGAATCATCGCCTCCGGCTCGCTGCTCATCGTCCTGTCGCCGC
>CAYNWI010000002.1:0-10996 GCA_964400825.1 uncultured Anaerolineae bacterium
CTCTCTAGTCCCTGCCCTCACCACTGCGGCTGCAGGGCCTGCCAGCAGTGAGGAAAGAGCCTTCCGCATCTTCTGGGAGGCCTGGCACATCCTGGAACACGATTTCTACGGTGATCTGCCTGACGCTCAGGAGATGCCCTATAGTGCTATCCGGGGAGTGATAGATGACCTTGATGATGAATACACTACTTTCCTAGACCCTGAGATGGCCTCCATTGTCAGAGAGGATATGTCAGGGGCTTTCGACGGCATCGGAGCTGTAGTCAACATGAATGACGACGGCCAGTTGGAGATTGTCCGGGCCTTTGAGGACAAGCCAGCAGCACGGGCTGGTCTTGAGCCGGGTGACATAGTCCTCGCTGTGGGTGACACAGCCATCGAAAAAATGAGCGTCTTCGAGGCCGTAGCCCTGATTCGGGGACCAGCAGGCAGCGTAGCTCGCCTCACGATAAAACGGCCAGGTGTTGAGGATCCATTCATTGTCGAAGTGGTGCGGCAAAAAATCGAGATGCCCGTTGTGGAATCCAGGATGCTGGATGACGATATCGCTTATCTCAAGCTTTCCGAATTCAATGCCCAGGCTACGAGCAAGCTCAAGGCGGACCTGCGATCCCTGCTGGCTGAGGAGCCAAAGGGCCTGATCTTCGATCTGCGTGACAATCCAGGGGGCTTTCTGGATGTAGCCGTAGAGATAGGCAGTCAATTTGTTAGCGAGGGAACTATCCTCGTAGAGAAACTTAAGGACGGCCAGGACAGAGATTACCCCGCTCAAAGCGGCGGCTTGGCTACCGATATACCGTTGGCGGTTCTGGTCAATGGGGCCAGTGCCAGCGCCTCGGAGATCGTGGCCGGTGCTATTCAGGACACTGATCGAGGCATCCTGATTGGAGAGCAAACCCTGGGCAAGGGCTCGGTCCAGCTTTCGCATTACCTCAGCGACGGTTCCGAGTTACGGGTCACCATTGCCCGCTGGTTCACACCAAATGGGCGGGCCATTCACGAGGAGGGCCTTGCTCCTGACATCCAGGTGGACATGACCGAGGAGGACATCAAGGCTGGTCGTGATCCACAATTGCAGCGCGCGATTGAATATTTGCGGGGATCAATAGGTGAAAAGTAAAGACAGGACAGTTGCCACTAATCGCAAGGCGCGGCACGATTACTTTATTGACGAGACATACGAGACTGGGATCGTCCTCACCGGCACAGAAATCAAGTCGGTCCGGGATGGTCGTGTCAATTTGCGAGATAGCTATGCTCAAGTGAAAAACGGTGAGCTTTGGCTGATAGATACCCACATTGCTCCCTACAAGCAGGCCGGGCGTAGCAGCCACGAGCCCAAACGCCCCCGTAAGCTGCTCATGCACCGCCACGAGATCAACCGTCTGCAGGGCAAGGTGCAAGAGAAGGGTTACACCATCATTCCCCTGCGCTTGTATTTCAGGAACGACAAGTGGGTCAAAGTGGAAATCGCCCTGGCTCGCGGCAAGAGGCTCTACGACAAGCGCCAGGCCATTCGCGAGCGCGACGCCCAGCGAGAGACGGAGCGTGCGCTGGCTGACCGCAGAAAAAGATTATGACAACATTCCGTAGTTGCAAAAGTTGCAAAGTTGCAAAAAATTCAGAGGTATGCTATAATCTAACTGCAATTGGGGATGAAGGGTTTCGACAGGGAAGGCTGGCTAAGGATTGCAAGCCGAGGTGCCCTACCCTCGCAAAACAAGGGCAACTAAAGATAACAGGCGAACCTCAACTCGCCCTGGCTGCCTAAGAGCAGCCACGTCTGACCAGGGCTTCTCCCGATAGGTCTGGATCAGATGCCATAGAAATCGGGGTGCGGTGCTCTCGACGCCGATAGAGAGCATCAAAGGCCAGGTCACAAGACCTGGATCGGCTGGTTCAAGCCAGACCCCGTTGGTCGGGGCTGGCCTGGACGACAAACAAAAGACCAACTAAGCTTGTAGCACATCCTCAGCCGAACTCTTTGGACGCGGGTTCGATTCCCGCCATCTCCACCAACTAAAATGCCTGTGGGGCTCCCCTACCCCTACAGGCATTTTGTTTGCTTCTTGAGCTGCCACGGTCAGTTGCTCTTTTCGCCCCGCTCTCTGTCTGGCCCCCATCTATTTTTCAACAATCGTCACTTCGCATAGCCTATTTTTCCTTTACAGACCCTTTAACTAAATGAGTACAAAGTGGACTCTGGCTACGCGAAGACTGCGGCAGTGACTAAAAGTCCACATAGTCCCGCTTCAGAAGACTCTCACGATCTACGCTAAATACATCCAACAATTCCCCTATCAACAGCGCTTTCTGCTCAGCATCTCTTTTCGACCAGGTGCGGCTCTTGATCTCCAAAAAGGCTCCTTCGTAAGCCGGCTTAGTTAACCTGTCAAAATTGACCGCGAATTGCACCCCCTTGTACCTGATATGCCAGCGCTGCCGATGCTTGTGGACCTCTTTCACATTGTCAGGCTGAAAATACTCACAATAGAAACGCAGGGTGCGATCGGCCTTGGAAGTGAATCGAGACCGGGAGAGGAGAACGGAATTACCAAACTCTTGCTCGCTGCCAGGCCCGGTTAGAGTCAAGGTGCGGATGGACTCAGGGACTCCCCCCTCTTCCCTCACCACGTTATCCTCACGATGGCGAATGCATCCCTGACTCGCGTCTGCGAAAAGCAGGTAGGCATCGTACTGGTCTCGCACCGAGGGCCTCCACACCACAGAGATATCCGGATGAGCCAGCCCTTCCTTCACAGCAACCTCGCCCTCCACAGATCCCTTGACTTGCACCTCGAACGTCTCCCTCCACTCCAAACCGCCAATGGCCACGAGTTTGTCCAGGAGGCTCTCCTCTCTCCGCATCAGGAAGACGTTTACCCGGTCAGCGATGCGTTGGGCCTCGGCCATGATCATCTCCGCATCCACCGTGAGGAGCTCTCTATCTCTCATCAGCAAACGCCCACTCACCAAGACGTGACGCACATCGGTGCTCTTAACAGCATAAACCAACCGGGAATAAATGTTATCAGCCGACAGCTCGAACTTTGGCGTGACGTGCAGGACGTCCACATCCACTACCGCCAAATCCGCCTGCTTGCCCACCTCAATAGAACCTATAATGTGATCCAAATGCAGGGCTCGTGCCCCCCCGATGGTAGCCATGGTCAAAGCGATCCGTGACGGCACAGCCTTGGGATCGCCCGTGATGCCTTTGGCCAGGAGGGCCGCCAGGCGCATCTCCTCGAACATATCTTGATCATTGTTGCTGGCGGGGCCATCGGTGCCGATGCCGACGTTCAGGCCGAGATCCAACATGCGAGCCACCGGTGCCACACCGCTAGCAAGTTTCAAATTGCTGGTTGGGCAGTGCGCCACGCCGACACCTCTCTGCGCCATCAACCCCATCTCTTCCTCGGTCAAATGCACACCATGTACCGCCAAAGTTTTGCCATCCAAAACACCGAAATCGTCCAGGCAAAACGCCGGCGCACAACCATAAAGCTGCTGGGTGCCCTCCACCCCCGCTTCCGTCTCCGCGACATGGATCAGCAAAGGCACATCATTTTCCTGGGCCAAACGCGTGACCTCCCTCAGAATCTCCGGCGTGCACGTATACGGTGAGTGCGGACCGACAGCAGGCACGATGAGCTCGTGTCCCTTCCACCCGGCAATGAACCGCCGACAATATCCCAAACTTTCGTCGTAGCTAGTCGCATCGGGGGTAGGCAGCTTCATAACCGTTTCAGCACAGACGGCCCGCATACCTGCCTCCTGCGCCGCCCTGGCCACTTCATCCTCAAAATAATACATGTCGGCAAAACAGGTCACGCCCGAACGAATCATCTCGGCACAAGACAGCAAGGTGCCATAGTAACAGAACTCCTCATTCACAAATTCTCTCTCCACGGGCAACATGTAGCCATACAGCCAGACGTCAAGCCGCAGGTCGTCGGCCAGGCCCCTGAGCAGGCTCATGGGCACGTGCGTGTGAGCGTTGATCAAGCCAGGCATGATCACCTGCCCCGCGCAATCAATGGTCTGCTCAGCCTGGTACTCGCCGCCCAAATCGCCCGCTGGCCCAACCGCGACTATCTGGCCACCTTTTATAGCCACCGCCCCCTGAGGAAAAACATCCAGGCGCTCATTCATAGTGACCACCGTGCCATTGGATAGAATCATATCCACTTTCTTCATACTGATACTCCTTCCCAGACATTGCCACCCATTATAACTGCTTTCGCCAGAACCGACAAACTGGCACGTTTCATGCTGTTGTGCTATAATATCAGATGTTTTTCACATCACCGCCGATGCCGAATCAAGGAGGCCCTAAATGCGCGCCGTTGACATCATCGCCAAGAAACGAGACGATCACCCCCTCACCGCCAAAGAGATTGACTTCTTCGTCCAGGGCTTCACGCGGGGAGAGATACCCGATTACCAGGCAGCATCCCTGCTAATGGCCATCTACCTGAAAGGGATGAACGAGCAAGAGACCGCCGATCTCACTATGTCCATGGCCCGCTCAGGCAAGCTGATGGATCTGTCAACCATAGCACCCCTCGTGGTTGACAAACATTCCACCGGCGGAGTGGGCGACAAGACCACCTTAGTAGTTGCCCCCCTGGTGGCAGCCGCAGGATTGCCGGTGGGAAAGATATCGGGCCGAGGCCTGGGCTTCAGCGGCGGGACGCTGGACAAGCTGGAGTCCATCCCTGGCTTCAAAGCCAACCTCTCCACCGAGGAATTCATGGCCACGCTGCGCGATCACGGCATCGTCGTCGTCGGGCAAACGGCCGCCATGGTCCCAGCCGATGGCAAGCTCTACGCCCTGCGTGATGTGACCGCCACAGTGAGCAACATCTCCCTCATCGCCAGCTCCATCATGAGCAAGAAGATAGCCGGTGGTGCTAACGCCATCGTCCTGGACGTCAAAGTGGGCCTCGGAGCTTTCATGCACACCAGGGAAGAGGCCATAGCGCTGGCTCATGCCATGGCTAACATCGGCCAGGCGCTGGGCCGCCGCGTGGCAGCCGTCATATCCAATATGAACCAGCCCCTCGGTCGAGCGGTGGGCAACGCCCTGGAACTCAAAGAGGCCATCGCTACCCTGCACGGCCACGGCCCCACCGACTTTCTCGAGCACTGCCTGGTCATCGCCAGCCAGATGTTACTTCTGGCCGACCGCGCGCCAGACGCCCAAGAGGCCCGCGAGCTGCTGCGGCACGAACTGGATAGCGGACAGGCCTGGCATAAGTTCCGCGATTGGATAATAGGCCAGGGAGGCGACGCGGCCTACATTGATGACCCTTCCCTATTACCCCAGGCAACCCTTGTTGAACCTCTGCCCTCTCCTCGCTCTGGCTATGTAGCTGGCCTGGACGCTATGGAAGTTGGCCTGACAGCGGCTCTCCTCGGCGGCGGCCGCGTCCACAAGGGTGATGCAATTGACCACGCCGTGGGCGTAGTCCTGGCTAAAAAAATCGGGGATTATGTCAAAAAAGACGAGCCTCTGCTGACTATCCATGCCAACGACGAGCAAAAGCTAACCGACGCCAGGCGCAGACTCCTGGACGCCTACTCCTGGAGCGATGAGCCTGTCGAGTTTCCCCCCCTGGTACACGAGATCATAACTTGACAATTGTCATTGCGAGGCGTGCTGTTTTGCGCCGAAGCAATCCCCTAGCGCGCTTGGAGATTGCTTCGCTCCGCTCGCAATGACAATTGTTCAAAGTTCAAAGTGGTAAATGTACGTCTTTGGCTCCACCAAATCACCTCTGTCATCGAAGGTGATGGGGCCAACCAGGCCTGGATAGTCTTGGAGAGTGCTCAACTCGGCGACGACGGCATCCCTGGCAGGCTCCCCCCGCGACTCGATGGCCCGGGCTAGAGCCTCCAGGAGAACGCAAGTGGCATCGTAGGCCACGACCGCCTGAGGGCCAGGCAATCGTCCGCTTGAGGCCCGGTAGCCAGCCACAAAATCCCCTGAATTGATTCTCGGCACTGGTGTGATGTAAAGGGTTCCTCCAACAGCCTCCCCTCCGATCTGCGTCAACTGGGGGCTGTTCAATTCACTCCCTCCCATAAAAACCGCCTCGACGCCAGCATCTCGCGCCCGCGCTATCAACTCCCCGCCCTCAACCGCTCCCCCACTGAAGAAAACCAACTCAGCAGACGTGAGACGTGAAACGTCAGACGTAAAACGTGAAACGTGAAACGTGAAATCGGCGTCAGTGTCCAGCACGATGGTAGCTCCCAACTGCTCAGCCGTTCGAGCAAAGGCGTCAGCCAAGTCATCGCGGCCGCGCAGGACGGCGAGGCGGCGCATTCCCAACTCCTCCACGACGTAGCGGGCCGCCTCTTTTCCCAAAAGATCGTTACGAGCGTAAAGGCGAAAGACCTCAGGGTAGCCCTGTCCTGTCACAGCGTCCGCGGCCACTGGCGTGATCAGGGCCAGGCCAGCCTGATGGTACTCGTCCAAAGCAGCCAGAGCCGCCTCATCAGAGAAATGGCCAATGACGCCCCTGACATCCGCGTCAACGATCATCTTCCTGGCCTGCAACCGCGCCTGAGCCGGATCGTCACCGTCGTCCAGGGCCACTAACTCCACCATGTAGCCGCTTACGCCACCAGCCGCGTTGCGCTCCCGCACCGCCAGCTTCACGGCGTAGAGCACATCGTAGCCCAGGTGCCGGTGGAGTCCCTCGAAAGGGGCCACCAGGCCGATCTTTACCACAGGGCTGGTACTCCCCAGCGCGGCGCAACCACTGAGCAGCCATCCCAGAATGAAAAGTGAAACGTGAAGCGTGAATTTCTTTCCACGCCTCACGTTTTCACGTTTCGCGGCTTTACGATTTACGTTTTCACGTTTCACGGCTGATACTTCTGCTGATTCTGAAGATGTTCCTCGAAGGTTACGGCGAAGGCGTGGGAGCCATCACCCTTGGCCAGGAAGTACAGGTAGTCAGTCTCCACAGGTTCCAGAACGGCTTGAATCGAGGCCAGCCCCGGATTGCAGATGGGACCAGGAGGCAGCCCCCGGTGAAGGTAAGTGTTGTAGGGAGAGTTAACGTGGTCGAGCTCTTCTAGCGTCAACGGCGTCTTCCACCATTGGCCCGTATCCTCCTGATAGCCCAAAGCGTACTGCACCGTGGCGCAAGAGTCCAGGTTCATGCTCTCATCCAGTCGGTTCAAAAAGACGCCGGCTATGATAGGCCGCTCCTCCGCCACCACCGCCTCGCGCTCCACGATGGAGGCCAGGGTCACTACCTGGTAGATGCTCATCTCCCGCTCCACGGCTGCCTGGCGCATCTCCGCTGTGAAACGCTGATCGAAATTGGCCAACATGCGCTCAATTATGTCGAGAGCTGTAGGTTGAAGCGGGAGGTTATAGGTATCAGGGAAGAGAAAACCCTCCAAAGTAGCCTCTGGCGGACGGTGCTGCAGAAACTCGTATTCGAAGTCCCCGCTGTGCACCAGGGCCAGAAACTGGTCGCCGTCCACGCCCACTTCTTCTGCCAGCATCTCAGCGATCTGTTCGGCTCGCCAGCCCTCAGGAACGGTCACCGCGATCTCCTCGAGACGCCCGTGCTGCAGGGCCTCGATGATCTCCCCCATGGTCATGTTTGCTCGCAGCTCATAGCGGCCAGCCTCCAGCTTGCCATCGGCTTCTTCGTACTGGGCCAACTGGCGGAAGAGCTCGGCGTCGGTGATCAAGCCCAACCGCTTCAACCGCAGAGCGATATCACCCGCCGTATCCCCCAGCTCCACGACGAAGACGACCGGAGTGGGATCATCGCTGGCTGGTCGGGAGATATCCTCTTGCCGAAAGCGCAAGTAGGCCCTCAAGAGAAAATCATCCAGCGACTCAGCAGCATCACCATCCCCCTGGGTCAGACCGCACCCCCCCACCCCCACCAGCATGAGCATCATTAGCCCAAGAACCAGCATCATCAGTAGACCTAATCTTGCTCGGCCTGGATCGCTAGATCCAGGCCAAAGGCGGGGATTTGGCAATCCCCTTGGAGCGGTTTTGGATCTATTGAGCATTGAGATGCTCTTTTTCATAGGTTTACCCATCCTCTAACGCGAATCCAGATAATCCTGCAAGATCACCGCGGCAGCTACGGCGTCAACTCTCTCCCGCCTCTTCTTGCCCCTCGAGCCCGCTTCCCTCATCAGTTTCTCGGCACTGACAGTGGAAAAACGCTCATCCCACAAAACCAGCGGCACGTCCATCGCCTTAGCCAAGCCTGCCGCATAGCGCTCCACCTTGTCGGCTTGCTCGCCAACCGTCCCGTCCAGGCTCCGGGGATAGCCAACCACCACCTTCTCTACTTCGTACTCCTCCACCAATCGAGCCACAGCAGCGAAATCCTCCTGCCGAGAACCCCTCTGGATGACTTTCAAGCTGCGAGCGAGTAACTGGCTTGGGTCGCTGATGGCCACGCCAATGCGCTTATCCCCCACGTCCAAGGCCAAAATGCGCATCATTCTTCCTGGGTCGAGATGTTAACGCGGAAGCCAAGCCACGGCACCCGCCCTGGCCAGGTGGGTGTGACTTCGATGACAGGAGCTTCCTCCAGGCGCAAGTTCTGACTCAGATATTCCTCGGCCAAATCCAAGGGTTGGCCACGGATGGCTTCCTTGACGGCGTTCTCGTCTACCTCAGCCATCGCTGATCCAGCTCCCTTCATGACGAAGGACACCTTCCCCTCCTCCACTACAGTGATTTCGCCTCTTTGATATTGCAAGCTCCGCTCCACCACTGCGAACCCATCTGGCACCACAGCTTCCAAGGCCGCCCGGATCAGGGCCTCGGCGTCCCCCTCCGCCACGACCGTTCCTCGGAACATCACCTCCATCTTCAGGGTGAGCACATCGGTCTGCTCACCAATGGGTTTGTCGTACTCTTCGGTCACAATGTGATCCATCGCCACGGACTCGGAGACCAAGAACTCTCCTTCCTCTTCCTTGAGCTGCTCACTCAGTTGAGAATAGGCCACCTGTTGCAACTGCTGCAAGAGAATGGTTTGGAGACGCTCCTGATCGGCCGTGGTGACCATCCCTACCTGCTTGACGCTGCCTCCCTCCATTGGTTCGGGATTGCTGACCCTGACCTGCAAAGAGAGAGGCCCTTCAATCATGTTGATCAGGTTGGCCCTCACATTGCCGCCGGGGCCGGGATCAACAGCCACCACCTCCGCTTCAGCAACGGCTCCTACTGTCCCTGGTACAGTAGCTTCCTCAACAGTGGTGAACCTGATAGTGGACCCAGTCGAGGTAGCGATCACCGTCCCTTCGGGCACGGTCACCGGCTGGTTTATGTTATTTATGAAGAAGACCATCCCCCTGGCCGGCTCGTCGGGAGCATCTTTCGTCCCACTAACGGGAATCTGAGCCTTCCCCTCAATCTGAGCTTGCACCACCCGAGCCGGAATCTGGCCCGCCTCATAGTCAACCATGTCCAAGTCAGGGTCAGCTTGTACCGGCAGGGTGGCATCAACCGTCTCATTGGCCAGGACCAAGGTGATCTCGGCGCTGGGCACGATCAAAAGAGCAACGGCCAACACAGCCGAGAGGGCTACGAGGAACACAAAAGCGCCAAAGACGCGCTCCCCCCAGCTCAAGCGCTTCCCCCACCTGGGAGTGGCCTTCGGTCGGCGCCACCTGGTTCTCCCCTGGCCCCACCTCGCCGAGACGAAGACCGAAAAGCCCAACTGACGCGCCAGAACCCGCCTCTCGCTGGAGTTGGTGACCAGGGCTACCTCCAGGGCCAGAGACTCGGCGTAGCGTTGAAGCAGCTTGAAATCGAGCAGGCTGTTGAAGGCCTGACACCTCGGCGGCACCACCAGCAGCACCCGTGAGGCTTCGGCCTTTTCCAGACGGGCCCGCACGGCAGTGATGTCGTCGTCAACTTCCAGATGAATAACCTGCGTTGTCAACTAAGCCCCTCCCCAACCAGATCAGGCACCAGGCCCAGGGCCTCCCCAATGCGAGCCACATCCCGGCCGCCAGCCTGAGCCAGAGTAGGTTTGCCGCCTCCGCCGCCGCCCACCACCTGCGCCACCTGTTTTACGATCCGCCCGGCATGGAGACCCCGCTCCACCAAATCGGGAGTGACAGCGGCCACAAAACCAGGCTTAGAATCCATCACCGCACCCAAAACAATGACTCCAGACCCCATACGATTGCGAAACCAGTCGCTCATCTCCCGCAAGGTATCCAGGTCGGCCGCTTTGACCTGAGCGGCCAGGACTTTCACCCCGTCCACATCCTGCACCTGAGAGAGCAGTTCCTCGAAATCCCGCCGGGCGATCTGCCGACGCAAGCGAGCAACCTCCCTGGTCTGCCCCCGAAGCTCATCCTGAAGCGCCAGTACCTTTTGATCAACCTCACCGGGAGAACAACCGAGGGATGCCGCGGCAGATTCCAAAACCCTCATCCGCTTTTGCACAAACTCCTGAGCACCCCGACCCGTAACCGCCTCGATGCGACGCAGGCCCGCCCCGATGCTCGATTCAGAGACGATGTGAAAGGAACCGATCTCGCTGGTACGTTTCACGTGGCTGCCGCCGCAAAGCTCCTGGCTGAGTAGCCCCCCCTCTGCCCCCCCCGATCGCGGCCCCCCCCAACTTTGGGGGGGATGAAGGGGGGGAGCGCCGATTTTGAGCACCCGCACCCGCTCGCCATACTTCTCGCCAAACAACGCTATGGCTCCTTCGGCGATGGCCTCCTTGTAGCCACGATGGATTACGGCCACAGGGTGGTTGGCCAGGATGGCCTCGTTGACCAACTGCTCGACCTGGCTCAGCTCGTCTTGAGTGAGCATGGCCGAATGGGTGAAGTCAAAACGCAAGCCGCTGGGACGCACCAGGGAGCCAGCCTGCTGGACGTGCTCGCCCAGGACGCGGCGCAGCACGTTGTGCAAAAGGTGGGTGGCGGTGTGATTGCGGGCGATGTCCGCACGCCGCTCGGCGTCCACCAGGGC
>CAYNWI010000002.1:11096-22742 GCA_964400825.1 uncultured Anaerolineae bacterium
GCCGGTGTCACTGACCTGGCCGCCGCTCTCCACGTAAAAGGGAGTCGCGGTCAACACCACTTCAACTTCATCGCCCTCCTGCGCCGAGTCCACCACCTGGCCATCCCGCACTATGGCTGCCACCTTCGCCTCGGCCTCCGTCCCCTCGGTGTAGAGATGCTCCACGCCGGTGGCGGGCAGCACTCCCGTTCGCTTCAATTCATCCAGAAGACCGCTGTAGACTTCCAGCTTCTCCCCCACCTCCAAGGCGAACTGCTGAGCGGCCCGAGCCCGTTCTCGCTGCTCCTCCAGCGCGGCCACGAAGCCTTCTTCGTCCACGGTGAATCCCCGCTCTTTGGCCACGTCCCTGGTCAAGTCCAACGGGAAGCCGTAGGTGTCGTACAGCTTGAAAGCCTGGTCGCCCGGAATCACGGTCGCTCCCCGCGCGCTCAGGTCAGCTATCAGGTCATCAAGCAAAGTCAGCCCCACGTCCAGCGTGCGCTGAAAGCGCTCCTCCTCCTGGGTGATGGTCTGCAGGATGAACTCCCGCCTGGCCTCCAGCTCGGTGAAGTGAGGGCCCATCGTCTCAATCACCACTTTGGCGACCTCGCCCAGGAACGAGCCAGGAAAGCCGACCTTGCGGCCAAAGCGGGCGGCGCGACGCAGGATCATGCGCAGCACATAGTTGCGTCCTTCGTTGCCTGGCAACACGCCATCGCCGATCAGAAAAGTCACTGCCCGCCCGTGGTCGGCGATGACCCGATAGTCCACGATGTTCGCCTCGCGCTCGGCGTCGCTGTGACCGAGCATCTCCTGAACACGATCCATGATTGGGGTAAACACATCGGTCTCGTAATTGGAAACGACGCCCTGCAAAACGGACACCAGTCGCTCAAAGCCCATGCCAGTATCAACGTGCTTGGCAGGCAACTCGCGGAGGACGCCGTTACTATCCTTATCGTATTGTATAAAAACCAGGTTCCACAGCTCAAAATAGCGCCGGCAGCCGCTGTTCACACCGCAAACGTGATGGGGGTCATCCTGAAGGTCACAGGCCTCTTCTCCCCGGTCGAGGTGGATTTCACTGCAAGGGCCGCAGGGACCGGTGTCGCCCATTTCCCAGAAATTGTCCTTGCGGCCAAAATAGAGGATGTGGTCAGGGTCTACGTCCGTTACCTCTCTCCAATAGTGAGCCGCCTCCTGGTCGGCTTCCAGCTCACCCTGGTCATCCTTGAAGACCGTGACCCAGAGCCGGTCTTTGGGCAGGCCCCAGACTTCGGTGAGCAACTCCCACGCCCAGGCGATGGCCTCCTTTTTGTAATAATCGCCAAAAGACCAATTGCCCAGCATCTCGAAGAAAGTGTGATGATAGGTATCGTATCCTACATCCTCCAGATCGTTGTGCTTACCGGAGACCCGCATGCACTTCTGAGTGTCAGCAGCCCGCGTATACCCCCGTTTCTCCAATCCCAGGAAGATGTTTTTAAACTGATTCATGCCCGCATTGGTGAACAGCAGCGTGGGATCATCGCCAGGCACCAGCGAGGCGCTGGGCACTATGGTGTGTCCCTTGCTGGCGAAGAAATCCAAAAACGATTGCCGGATCTCAGCGCTGGTCATTGACATAGACAATTCTCCCTTCAAGGATTAACTTCTACACTGGCGGCATCATTTTAGCCTAAGTCAGCCATAATGTCAAACCCATTTGCTCAATCTTCTGTAAACTGCTTCTTGTCATTTTAGCATTTTTATGGTATAATTATATTAAATCAAGTGATTATCCGGGTTTACTCACGGTTTGTAAGGAGGTTAGAGAATGACTGGGAAACGAGGTATATTGACTCTGACGATTTTCTTGACACTGCTGACCTTCCTTCCCCTCGTAGCGCGCGCGGGGTGGACAAGGAGCCAGGAAATGCAGCAACCCGCCACCGATGGCGACTTCACTATCAGCTTTGTGCCTAACGGGAGGCAGAGAAACCCGGCCATCGCCTGCAGCCCCGAAGGGCGATGTCTGGCCGTCTGGGAAAACTCCATAGAAGACAACTGGCGCATATACGGACAGTGGACGGTAAACGGGGAGCTAGAGGATGAGAATTTCCCCATATCAGCAGCGCCAAGCAATCAGTACGACCCCGCCATCGCCTATAACAGCTTAAAGGACGAGTACCTCGTGTCGTGGTGGGACGACAGAGACTACGTCATGAGTGGCTACAACATCTATGGACGGCTGATCGCAAGCAACGGAGAAGCAAGAGGTGGCGATTGCCCCATCACTACCGTCCCAGGCGATCAACAACATCCCGACATCACTTATAACAGTACAGATGGCGAGTACCTGGTGGCCTGGCAGGATCTTCGTCACGGGGATTGGGACATCTTTGGACGACGGATTTCAGATGACTGTACGCAGTTAGACAACGGCTTTTCCATCTCCAGAGTACCGGGTCTCCAGAGGCATCCCGCTGTGGCCTACAACAGCACCGACAATCAATACCTGACGGTGTGGTGGGATAATAGAAACTGGCAAATCACCGACGAGGACATCTACGGACAGGTGGTCTCGCATGACGGCACTCCGCTGAATGGTAACTTCCCTATCTCCACCGCAGAGGGCCTGCAGGGTTATCCCGACGTGGCCTATAACAGCGCAGGCAACGAGTATTTGGCAGCGTGGGCCGATGACAGAAATTCTACCAGCAGCGGCTCAGACATCTACGCGCAGCGAGTATCATCCCAGGGAGAACTTTTGAACGGCGAAGGCAACTTCGCCGTATCCAGAGCCACAAATGACCAGGAGTATCCCGCGCTCGTCTACAATAGCGACATGGCCCAATATCTGATAGCCTGGCAAGACTTGCGCTACGGGAACTGGGACGTGTTCGCTCAGTTGGTCTCAGGCCAAGGGGAGCTTCTGGACACGGCTGGTAATTCTGGCGCAGATCCTACAGTAAACTTCTCCATCTCAGCGGCCCCCAACAGCCAGGAGCGACCAGCCCTGGCCTGTGAGCAGGATGGCTACTCGACTACCTGGCAGGATAGCCAGCACTACGATTTCGTCGCAGAGGATATCTACGGGCAACGTATTTCGCGGCAAGGAGAATTCCTGGGCAGCAACTTCCTCCTCGTCACCACTCCCCTTTCTCAGAGATACCCCGCTGCAGTGTACGACGGTCACCAAAGCTACCTGGTGGTCTGGCAGGATGACAGGAATTCGACCGATGCCGATATCTACGGGCAGATCGTGGATACCACTGGCAACCTCCAAAGCATCAATTTTCCTATCTCCAGCTCAGCAAGGGACCAGTACTTTCCTGCTGCAGCCAGTGACACCGGAGGCGATTTTCTGGTAGTCTGGCAAGACTCGCGCTATGGCAGTTGGGATATCTACGGACGGCGCGTCTCAAACGAGGGGGCGTTATCAGGTGACGAACTCACGATATCCACAGCAGCCAGTGACCAACGCTTTCCCTCCCTGGCCTACGGAGGTAAGTACCTGATAGTCTGGCAAGACCATCGCACTGGGGATTGGGACATATACGGACAGTGCATCTCTTCCGATGGGGAGCAGGGAAACAGCTTCCCGATAACCACCGCTCCGGACAGCCAGGAGCGACCTGATGTCGTCTACAACAGCGTCAAAGACGAGTACCTGATCATCTGGCAGGACTACCGCCACGGGAATTGGGACATCTACGGGCGCAAGGTCTCAGGGCAGTGCTCTCCGCTAGGTGATGAGTTCCCCATATCCCAAGAGGCGGAGCGCCAGTGGTATCCTGCTTTGGCCTACAACAGCGGCGAGAACCAGTACCTGATGGTATGGTGGGACAACAGAGACGCAGCCGCCGGGGGGGATATCTATGGTCAGCGACTGTCACCTGAAGGCGAATTACTGGGCGCCGATCTCCCCGTCGCCGCCGCCCAGGGTCTCCAATGGTTTCCCGACGTAGCCTATAGCAGCTTCGACAACGATTATCTGGTAGTGTGGGAGGATAATAGAAACTCGACCAGCACTGCTTTCGACATCTACGGACAGCGGGTGGCAAGCGATGGAGAAATGAAAGGCCACAACTTCCCCATCTCTACAGCCCCAGACAACCAGGAGCGTCCAGCTCTGGCCTACAATGATCTTGGAAACCAATGCCTGGCGGTCTGGCAGGATGATAGGAACTACAATACCCTCTTCTGGGAAATCTACGCAGAGCTCCTGGAGGACGAGGCTATCTCCAAAGAAGCCCCCATCAAGGCCCCTCCCGGCTCAGACATCGTCTACACCATATCCTATCGTAACGAAGGTGCCAGAGATGCCCCCAACGTGCTGATCACCGACACCTTGCCTCCAGCCACAACCTATCTATCCGACACAGCCCCCTTCTCTCGAACCGTAGCTGGGAACACCGTGGTTTGGGAAGCAGGCCCACTCGCTGGAGGCGACTCAGGTCAGTTCACGCTGGTGGCCAAAGTCTCACTCACAGCAACAACCGGCAGCATCCTGACCAATACGATCCAAATCAACACCGGCCTCCCAGAAAGCGATTACAGCAACAACAGTGCCCAAACGGCAACCAAGATACCGTCCTGGACCTTCATGGTCTACCTCAACGGAGACAACGACCTGGACCCCCTCATGGAAAAAGCCTTCAACAACCTGGAGAAGGCAGCCCAAAATCCTGACGTCAACATCCTGGTGCTCTGGGACCGATGTTCTCTGCTCTCAGACGACGGAACAGAGTGCCTCGACAAAGATGAGGGTATCGAAAACACCCGCCTATACAGGGTCGAGTACGACGACAGTGACCTGATAACATCGCCTGTTCAGGAAGTGAGCTGGAATCCGGGCGAGTTGGACATGGGCGACCCCGACACCCTTGTCAATTTCGTCACCTGGGCTAGAAGTAACTACCCTGCCAAACACTACTTCCTCTCGATTCTCGACCACGGCGGCGGTTGGTCCCCCACCTTCCCTGAGGAGCCTGAACAGGGTCTAGCTTCCCCACCTCCCTCCAACCCTTCGACGGACCTCAGGGCAGGCGTTGGGGGGCCAGGGGACCATTTCATCCCCCTCCGCCGCAGCTATCACATGTTCGGAGGCACTGGCCTCAGTTGGGATTTCTCTGACGATTACGATTACCTGTCCACGGCCGAAATGAGGCGTGCCTTCTGCAGCATGACCAGGGAAGGCACTGAAAAAATAGACGTGGTATTCTACGATGCCTGCCTGGTGGGGATGATCGAAGAGGTCTACGCGATCAAGGACTATGCCAACTATTTCGTCGGCTCCGAGAACGAGGCCTGGGGCTCCATGCCCTATGACCAGTACATTGACTCCATAACTTCCTCTACTCAACCCCAGGAGTTGGCGATAGATGTGGTCAACGATTACACAGCGTCCTTACCACTGACTGGGCATCCCTCTACCATGTCAGCCGTTGATCTGGCAGCAATCAACGAAGTCGCACTGGCAATTGATAGCCTGGCCAGGGCGATGATAAACGGCCTGACCTCGGCCGAGACCGCGTTACAGCTAAAGGATGCTTACCTCCTGGCCCAGAAGTTCGACTACAACAGCGACTGCAAGCTGGAGGGGGAAATTGACGGCTACGTTGATTTATATCACCTGGCATTGCAAATCGAGGAAAACGTAACGGATACAGCGATACTGACCGCTGCTCAGTCGGTAATAAACGCGCTGGCCCCCCCTTCATCCCCCCCAAAGTTGGGGGGGAAAGAGGGGGGGGGCGCATTTGTCATCGCGGAGCAGCATCGCAGCGGCTACCCCTGGGTGATGACCGGGCCTTTGGAGTACTGGAACCTGGATAATGCCCACGGAATATCCATTTATCTTCCCCTGGGGCAGGACTTGCTGATGACATTAGAAGATGAGGACGGTATCACCGAAACCGTAAAAGTGCGTGACTGGTACACCGATGACCAACTATCGTTCGCTGCGAATACCCAGTGGAACGAGTTCATCGCCACTTACTATGCGGTCACCTCCACCCCGGTTCCCACCTCCACCTTGCAGGGGCCCAGGGGAGGGATTCGAGCCATCCGGTGGAGAATCTACCTCCCCATGGTGCTCAAGAAGTGAGTAACGCGAGTGACAAGTGAACTGAAATGAGATACGACGACTTCGAGTTGTTGGTAATGCCAAAAGGCGCCGACGGGTATCCTGCCCGAGTGATCTCGGCCACCGCAGGCGAGGCCCAGAGAATCCTCTCCTTCGACTCTGCCTCCGACGACGTCCAGCGTGCCCTGACAAGAATCAAGGCCGAAGAGACCGATGAGGAGCTCTTCATCAGCCTGGGCAGAACGCTCTTCCAGCAACTATTCAGTGGCGAGATAGAGGATGTCTACAGAGCCAGCCTGGGATATGCCAGAGCACAGGGAAAAGGCTTGCGCATCAGGCTACGCCTTGAACCGCCCGAACTTGGCGCCATCCCCTGGGAGTATCTTTACGATGAACTGAACGACCTCTTCCTGGGTGTCTCACCGGAAACCCCCATCACGCGGTACATCCAGGTGCCTGAGCCTCCCCGCTCTATCACCATCCATTCCACGCTTAAAGTGCTGGCGGTCGTTTCCAATCCCATCAACCTGGCCGAACGTGGCCTGCCAGAGCTGGATGCGGAGAAAGAAAAACAAGTCCTGAATCAGGCCCTGGAAGAGTGGGTAAAGGCGGGCCTGGTGCAGTTGGAATTCCTCGATCACGCTGTGGCCAGCGAAATCCGGGAGAAGCTGCGTCGGTATCAGCCGCACATTTTCCACTTTGTGGGGCACGGCGCCTTCAGGGACGACCAGGCATACCTGGTTATCGAGGACGATGATCGTCGTCTCAGGTTGATCACCGCTAGAACCTTCCGCGAGTTCTTCCTCGGCAACGACTTCACCAAGCTGGTAATCCTCAACGCCTGCCAGAGCGCGACTACTTCGTCAACCCAACCAATGGTGGGTTTGGCACCCAACCTGGTGCGCCGGGGGCTGCCCGCAGTGGTAGCCATGCAATACAGCATCTGCGATGACACGGCCATCAAATTCTCCAGGGAGTTCTACCGCGCCCTGGCAGTAGGCTTCCCCGTGGATACGGCCATATCCGAGGCCCGCAGGGGGATCTACATTGACTGTGGAATGGAAAGACGGGACTGGGGCATTCCCGTGCTCTTCATGAGAGCGCCAGACGGGGTTATCCTGAAGCTCACCAAGCCCATCGCTCGCCCCCTGCGGCTGGAGTCCATCCCCGGCGGCGGTAATTTCATCGGGAGGAAAAAGGAACTCGACGAATACCAAAAGAAGCTCGATTCCCAGAACATAATCGTAATCGGGGGGACGGCAGGGGTAGGCAAGACCATGCTGGGCACTCAAATAGTGGCCCAGCACCCCCAAAGGAGGGTCTTCTGGCATACCTTCCATAGGGGCTTAAATGACAACCTGGAATCGGTCATCTGGGCCCTGGGAGGATTCCTGGCCGCAAACCAGGACGACGCGCTGCAGAGATTTCTCGACCTCAACGTCGAGAAACTAAAGGAGGAGAGATACCGGATAAACGAGGCCATCAACCTCCTCATCTACAGCTTGGAACAGGGCTCTTACCTGCTGTGCTTCGATGATTTCCAGGTAGCTGACGAAGACGAGAAGATCAATTCCCTGTTCGAGATATTCAATGGCCGATTGCAAACCACCAGAGCCATGGTGATGAGTCGCCGCAGGCCCCGTTTCGCCGATGCCCTCGGCCTGGACTATGAGCCTCTGGCGGGTCTAAACAAAGAGGATGCCGAAACGCTTCTCGATAGAGGTGCCATCAATCTAAGTGCCGAGCTTTTCGCCAAACTCTACGATCAGACCCTGGGAAACCCCAAGCTCCTGGAGTTGTTCATCACCTGGATGGAGAACAAAGTATGGAGAAGTGATGAGGTCAGTGAGTTTATCAACCGTGCATTTGGGGAAAGAGTGGAAGAGTACCTGGTAAGGAACGTTTACGAAACCCTGTCAGTAGAAGAACAGAAACTACTCAAAGCGATTTCCATCTTCAGAGCTCCCGTAGACGAAGAGGCAATTGGCGAAGTATTGATTGAAGAAGGCATGGAAAACGTGGACCGCCTCCTTGACGCTCTGGTGCACAAGTATGCGGTGCAAGAATCCGATTACGGGGAGAAATACCTCCACTCCCTGTTAGGCGAGTTCTGCTATGACCGGCTCAGGACAGATGCCCCCTTTAGAACAAGATTGCACAAGAACGCAGGGCGATACTACCATGACCAAGAGGATTACCTTGAGGCAGCACACCACTATTTCGAAGCCAGGGAATACCAGAAATCGGCAGAAATCATCACTGATAACTTAGAGCAACTGATTTACGCTGGTCAGTCCAGTGCGATAATGCGTCAACTGAGAAAACTCGGTCTGCCCCCCTGCCCCCCCAAAGTTGGGGGGAACGGAGGGCAGGCAGACACTGGGGATCTAGGGGGACTAGATGCAGAAACCTGGGCATCGGTTTGTATAGCTATGGGCGACGCTTGCATGATAGCAGGCGAATACGATGCCGCTATAGAAAGCTACCAAACCATTCTGGAGAGTCACTTGCCCCTCCTGTTGAGTTCCCGAAAAGTGGCGGATGTCCAACGAAAGATTGGCGCAAGTTATCAAAGAAAAGGGCAATATGATCAGGCGCTAAGACATTACGATGAGGGAATCCAGATATTGGGTGAAAGTGTCTCGGTCGAGATGGCCAGAATTTACGGGGATCTTAGCTGGATTTATGCCTATCAGGGGGAACACGAGAAAGCGATCGAAAGCGCTCAGCAGGGTCTCAAAATAGTTGAAGGAACGGGGTATGAAAAAGAGACGGCAGATTGCCATGATGCCATCGGGAATATTTATTTACAACAGGGCGACTACGATAGAGCCATCGAGCATCAGACCAGAGCTCTAGAGGCGAGAAAGAGAATTGGAGATAGGATTTGGCTGGCCCGATCTTATATTAACCTTGGAATGGCGTATAAATTCAAGGGTGAATACGATAAGGCGCTTAAATACTACACGGATAGCCTGGCAACCTCTGAAGAAATCGGGGATATATATCGTATTGCTGGCTCACACGGCGAGCTAGGTTTTGTACAAGATGTCAAGAGCAACTATGACGAAGCAATCTGGCATTACAACAAAGCTCTTGCATCATTCATCAGGCTGGGAAACAAGCCCCTGGTGGCGATAACCCATAACAACCTGGGAGAGGTTTACAGAGGCAAAGGCGAATATGACCAGGCAATGGAACATCTTAACACGGCATTGAAGATGTACGTTGATTTCGAGGACAAGGAGGGCCTGTCCGACGTATATAGAATCCTCAGCGAAATCAGTCTGGGCCAAGGCGACACGGACCAAGCACAAGAACACTGCCACAAAGCTATCCAATTGGCAATCGAGATAGACTCCAAATACTGCGAGGGTTGTGCCTACAGGACGTTGGGGAAAATCCAGGCCGCGACGCAAAACCCCGACGAGGCCAGAAAGCACCTGCATCAATCACTGGACATCTTCAGGGAGCTTGGCGACGAAGGGGAAGTGGCTTACACGCTGAGCGACATAGCGAACTTTGAGTACGAGGCGGGAGATACCACGAGGGCAAGAGGGACATGCACTGAGGCCCTGGAGATGGCTGAAGAGTTGGGGATAAGTAAAATCGTTGAAGAGATGACCGACCTGAAGCAGAAGCCGGCTTAGAAACAGCCTATACACATCAGACCCCCTGGGCTCGCTACGCATCACCCAGGGGGTCTTTTGTTTCGACAGGCTCAACACAGGTTTATTCCTGGAGCTGGAAGATCCACACAGCTCCATTGGAGTAGACTGGCCAATAGTAAGGACTGCCCATGAGCATCTGCGGGGTGATGCTCCCCCCACGAGCGCCAATGTAGACGTGGGTCACACCGCTGTCCTCCAGAAGTTGGCGGGTGCTCTCCTCATCGAAAGATTCGATGGCAACGACCGCCTCCGCCAGGTCGTTGATCCCCTTCACGTACTCGGCGGAGCCATAGATATAGATTGCCGGAGGCAGGATCGTGTCGCGCCCGGTCAACAACGGTATCCAATAGCCACCATCGGTGCCCACGTAAGTGCCGCCCTGCCAATGGCGCACGTTGATCAGGAACCTGGCATCAGAGGGAACGTGACGGCGGATCCAATCCATGGCCGCCACGTCGTCCTGGGTCGCCAGTACAGTGCTGGGGTTGACGATCGCCAACATCCCGCCTGCTCCCCACAGAGCAACGAGGGCGATTATGACGGCCAGTATCAACCACTTGAGATTGGAGGCTGGAGGTTGGAGATTGGAGGTTGGAGATTGGAGAGAAGCCAGGAAGTAGCCGCCTAGAATGGCCAAGGGAACGAATAAGGAAATGGCCAGCGAGGCATTGTTGATTAGCCAGGTGCTGGGAAAGCCCAGAATGGTGGGGTTAGCGACTAGAGCCGCGATGATTACCCAAAGAGCCGTCAGGATAACGGCTCGCTCCCGCTGGTAGAGACCCCAAAGTAGGCCACCGATGGAGAGAGCAATCAGCTCTCGGTTGCGCCTGAGCACGATCAGGTCATAGGGGACAACGTTGTACGAAGGCGCGCCTTGCATTCTGGAGGGCAGCGTCGCCAGGGGCAACAGAGCACGAGCTAGATTCATCAGCCAGGGCAGGGTCAGCAGGACAGCCAAAAGACACACCATCGCCGCTCGGCCCCAATATCTCAGAACCGAACACGGAGACACGGGACTTCCATGTTTCCGTGTTCCCCCGTGACTCCGTGTTAAGGTCTCGTAGAGCAGATAGGCTAGCAGGAAGCAACCGTAGAGTATCAACACCCGATAGTGAGTGAGCGCCAGCCCGGCCACGCTGACGGCAGCGATTGGAAGTTGGAGATTGGAAGTTGGAGGACGGGGATTTGGCAATCCCCTTCGAGCAGTTTTGGCACCGACACCCTTCATCGTGAAAACGATGGCCGTGGGCAGAAGGGCCAGCCCGGTCAACTGGGTGTAACGCCCCCAACTGACGTAGTAGGCAGGCATGGTGGAAATCACGCCCACGATCAAGGCGCCGAACAGACCCGCCAGGCGACGGCCAGTCAAGCACTTTACCAATAGATAGGCAGAGAGCCCCATGAGCCCGTTGATGACCTGTCCCACCACGAGCATCGCCCGCGGTATCTCCAGGCCCGTCAACCAGTGGAAAACCGCTATCAGGGAGTGAAAGCCAAAGTGATAGATGAATTGCCCTATCGGCAAAAGAGGCTCATAGGACTGCGGCACTCCGCCCTGGGCCACTATCAACTGCGTGATCAAAGTGTGATGCACCGAGTCAATCCAGGCAGGCACGACCAGGTTGCGGATGTGGAGAAAGCGCACCACGAGGGAAACGAGAAAGATGAAGAGAAAAGCAACGATAAAGGGCCTGTCGGCGGGGCGCAGCCACCGCTTCAGGTCCCTGAAACCCGTAGAAGCCAGCCGCCAGAGAGCCCCGACGCTCAACGCCACCGCCACTATTAAAACCCTGGTCCCATTCAAGGCAATGCCCAGGACGGAGCAAAAAAGCAGCGCCAGAGGCACCAGGGCCAGACTCAAGCCGACCACGAGCGCCAAATGCTCCAGAGGCTCCGTTTCGAACTCGAAGGGGAGCAGGCTGTAGA
>CAYNWI010000002.1:22842-27588 GCA_964400825.1 uncultured Anaerolineae bacterium
AGCGCCAAATGCTCCAGAGGCTCCGTTTCGAACTCGAAGGGGAGCAGGCTGTAGAGCAAGTAGCCGGGGAGGGTGAAAAGAGCCAACAGGGGCAGGATCAGCCAGGCGCCACCCAGCAGGCCGCGCCAGACGTCGCGGGCCACGAGGGCCAGGTTGTAATCGTAGTAGGTCTTGAAGTGCAGGTCGCCCTCGCTCGGCTGACCGCCCAGGTACATCGTCCCCTCACCGTAGGCATCAAAGGAGCTGTACCAAACAGTCGTCCCGTTTCCCTCCGTCGCGTCGAGGAAGAAGTAGTAGGTCTTGTCCTCCGAGTCGGCCTGAGGAGGAAAAGAGAAGCGGCACGGGTCGTTGTGTTTCCAGTTGGATGTATCAACGGTAAGGGTGGCGATGTCACCTGCATTCTGGGAATCGGAGCGAAGGTGAAAAGTCAGGTGGCGCGGAGCGTCGGGGGGTGAGCCGTCGTGGGGATAGACGACCACGAGCAACTCCACAGCCGAGAGGCGGGGATAGTGCGAAACGAAGGTCTGACCCACAGTTTGTGAACCAGCGATCAGCGGGGCAGCTTTGTCCAGCCTCTCTTGAATGTTGTCCGTCTCGACAACGGAGCCTGCACAGCCACCGCTGAGAGCTGCCAAGATGATAAGGAGCAATCCCAGTATGAGCTTTTTATCCGACATCTGCGGCGGGAACACCTACCCGGAGGGATAGGGAGTAGCTGGTGCTGGTGTAGGCGTGGGCAGCACCGGATAGGGAGTCGCCGGCGTTGGTGTAGACGTGGGTAGCACCGGATAAGGGGTCTCTGACACTGGCGTAGCCGTGGGTGGCACCGGCGTCGCTGCCGCCGGCACGGGGGTAGCGGTGGGCATCGGTGTAGGTGTTGGCTCTGGCGGTTTCTTGCAACCAGCCAGTAATGCAGTAATCACCATTAGCGAGAAAAGAACCTTCAGCAATTTCATCTTGCCTCCTTGATCGTCGCGGATGATAGGGGCAATTTTAACCCAAGTTGGCGGTAATGTCAAACTTCATTGAGCGTTGAGAAAGAGGCGCTGATAACAACGGACTGGCTAGATTAACGGATCAAGCAACTTGAACTGAAATTGAACTCGGCGACGAGAATATCATTTACGTCAAGAGGTTTTTGGTCAGGCGAATACTTCCGTTCTTCTATTAGCATTTCACTTCGATTTTCATCTCTTCAGCAACTTTTCACACCGCATTATTATAACCTCAGAATAGAGGTTATGTCCATAGGCTTGCGAACAAGTCAGTTTCTGGCTCCCGCCCCGGTTCGAGACGAGAGCCAGCCAGAGAGAAGCACTCATATCTCTCCCGCCTCCCCCAGCGTAATAACACAGGCCAACACCACGCGCACCCCTTCGGCGGCATACCTGGCCAGCGTCCCCCCGATGCCGAAACTCTCATCGTCGGGGTGGGCAAAGACAGCTAACAGCGTTCGTTGTTCTTCCAAGATGTCATCTCCTTTGTTCGTCGGGTGGCCCTTGGTCAGTTGGTCAGATGGTCATTGGTTATTTCGTCATTGGTCATTTATCAAATCGTTTTTCTCAAGGTGTTGATCGCGCTCTCCACGCTGCGTCTTGTTCGGGCATCCACTGCCTCCAACCAGGCCTCGTAGACGGGTAGGAGATCGGTGAACTGCGGCAGGAAGGTCCTGGTCATGCTGCGGATGACGTCGCACAGCACCCAGATGCTATTCGGGTCGGCTGCATCCCGGTGAGCGAGGACGAAATCGTGGACCGGCGCTATCTGGCCACGGGCACTGATGCGGATGGCGAAGCTCAGGGCCCGTTTGACGTCGAGGTCTGAGTCGCCCAACGCAAGCTCGACCAGTTCCAGACAACGGGCCGTGTAGTCGGCGCGCTTCATGGGCAGCCGTCCGATGGCAGTGATGGCCGCGCGGCGGACCCACTTGTTCTCGTCGGTCACCCAGGGAGCCAGGCGGTCCAAGTAACCCTCCGGGTCCTTCCTCACGATGGGCTCCAGCGCGGTCATGGCCAGTTGGTCGCAGTCCTCCCAGGCAATGCAGGCCTGAGCCAGTTGGTAGATGACCGGGATGACCGCCTCCGGTGCGGCCAACTCCATTGGTCCCAGGAAGGTAACGGCCACGATCCGCCCCTCACGGCCATAGCTATTCCAGAGGTGACGGGCCAGGGGCATGAAATCGGCCACCCGTTTCCTGGCCACCTTGCCGATCTCCTTACCCATAGCCTTGAGGACAGGCACCGGCGTGCCGGCAGTCTTGAGCCCCAGGAATTGCTCGGCCTTGTCCAGATCGATGCCCGTGGGCGTGGCCTGGAGCCAGACATCACGCAAGGCCTCAGCCGTCGAATCGAGGTCAGCAGGGGAATAATCGCCGATGATCTGGCGCGCCGCGCCGGCAGCTTCTTTGGGATCCATGTCCACTCCTCCTCAAACGACCTGATTATAACACGGAACCAGAGAGAGGGCAATTGTTATTGACAGGAGCGGAGAAACGGAGTAGACTTCTTTCGGATGAAGGGTGTTACTTTTTGCCGCCTGGCACGATATAGTAGATGAGGACCAGGAGATGTCCCGCTCCAAGGAGAGCACACGATCACGGCTGGAGATGAGAACGAAAGGGGGTAACGATGTCAGAGACAAGACGAGGTGGCACCTGGGGCGAAGCTACGCTGGCTGGGCTGCCTCACGTGCTTTTCCCACTGATCGCGGCAAGTTCCCTCATCACCCGTTATCTGAAATGGGTGCGGATTAACGAGGACGCGGCAGCGATGTGGGCGTTCGCTAACGCGGCAATGCTGGCGTTCGCTGGAGTGATCGTCGTGATGCTCATCTTCGCCTGGCGGCGGCACTGGCCGCGCTGGGCCGCCAGTTGGATCGGCTATGGCTTGATCGTGGCGTGGATCGCCCCATTTGGCCTGGGTGGGGGCTATACAGTCACTAGCTGGCTTGCCTCACAGATGCCGACTGCCTTGGCAGACCTTTTCTTCTTCGCCCAGATCCTTTTTTCCATCGGAATCGGCTTCATGCTGGCCGGGCGCGACCGTCTCAGCGGGCTGCTGGTGGCGCTGCCGGCGGTACCGATGTGCTGGGCCTGGATTGAATCCGATGCCATCTATTCGGCCATCGGCCTGCCCCTCTTCATCGGCGCCGGCTTAGCGACGGCGCTGACCGCAGCCGTCATGGTGTACTCAGGACACGAGCAAGTCGGCATACGATTGGCGCTGCTGGTCAATCTGCTGACCCGACTCCCTTTCACCTACGCTCGCCTCTATCACCATGAATACCTGCTGCCCCCCACCACACTGGAGGCAATCGCTGTCTCCGTCCGCAATGTCGTGTTAGGCGCAATCCTGGTCACCGGGCCGTTGTGGGGATGGGCATTGTGGGAGCAGGGACGGCGGCTCATTGCGCGCGGCGTGAGACGTCAGGCAGGCGAGAGGGCTGTGCCAGGCCCTCGTCGCCACACCATCGCCTTCACCCTTCGGCGCGTGCTGCGTAAGTGGTGGCTCATCGGGGCGATTCTGGCGACCACCGGGGTGCTCGTGATAGGTGCCCGTCCGTGCGGCTGGCTCGACGTGGCGCTCAACGTCAGCGGCTGCCAGTGCACGCTGGAGAAGCACGATAGCCCTGTCCAGAGCGTGGCTTTCTCCCCCGACGGCGCTCTGCTGGCCTCCGGCTCCTGGGACAGCACGATACGGTTGTGGCAGGTGGCGGATCGGACGCTTCTGTATATGCTGGAGATGCCCACCGCCGGGGACGCGAGCTACTCGCATGACGTCGCCTTCTCGCCCGACGGGGCGACGCTGGCCTCCGGCCTGCCGGACGCGACCGTGTGGCTATGGCGGGTGAGCGATGGGACGCTCCTGCGCACGCTCCGGGGAGACGCCGACAAGATCTGCAGCCTGGCCTTCTCGCCGGATGGGCGCATCCTGGCCTCCGGCTCCTGGGACAGCACGATACAGTTGTGGCAGGTGGCCGATGGGACGCCTTTACGGACATTGACAGGCCACAAGGATGGAGTGCTCGACCTGGCTTTTTCGCCCGACGGGTCGCTGTTGGCCTCGGCCTCTTTCGACGGGGAGGTACGGGTCTGGCGAGCGGCGGATGGCACGCCGCTACATACGTTCGAGCCTATGGAAAGCGTGGTAGAAGGCGTGGCCTTCTCGCCCGACGGGTCGCTGCTGGCTTTGGCGTCGTGGGACGGGTGGGTGCAGGTGTGGAGCGTGGGCGATTGGCGCTGCCTGCGAGTGATAAAATCCGAATCGTCTGGGATACACGACCTGGCCTTCTCGCCGGACGGGACGATCCTGGCGGCCGGGGATTCCTGGTACCGGCTTCAATGGTGGCGGGTGGCCGACGGCACACTGCTGCGCGACGTGGGAGGACACGAGAACACCGTGGAAAGCGTGGCCTTCTCGCCAGATGGGGAGATCCTGGCTTCGGGCTCGCTGGACGGCACGGTACGGCTGTGGCGGGTGCCAGAGGGAAGGTAGACTCTAATCAAGGAGAGCACACGATCATGGCTGGAGGTGAGAACGACGCCCGGCTAGTGACCGCTGCCAGGCGGAACCGAGCTGCCTTCGTCGCCCTCTACCGACGTTACCTGCCCCGTGTCTATCGCTACGTTTACCGGCGAGTTGGAAATCAGCAGGACGCCGAGGATCTGACAGCATCGGTATTCACCGAGGCGCTGGAGAGCCTGGAGGATTACCGGGAGCAGGGGAGCTTCGCCGGCTGGCTGTTCAC
>CAYNWI010000003.1:0-9128 GCA_964400825.1 uncultured Anaerolineae bacterium
TTGGACACAGCCCGGATCGTCGCCCAGTCTGTCTCCATAGTCACATTTGCCGGCTGATCCACTCGACCTGGCAACTCCTGAAAAATTGTCCCCGAGACGAGATGAAGCCTCACGGTGCGAGGGCCATCGGGTTCAGGCACTTCCTCCAGACGCAGTCGTGCCTTGCTGTAAGCTTCCACTCTCAAGAAGTCAGCGAAGGTCAGGGTGCCTACGCCCTCGTCGCCGATGATGATCTCGTCGCCAGTACGCACCATCTCAGGCTGGCCAACAGGCAGCACTTTGGCATCCTCACCCGGACGGTGAAGCTCTACCTGCTGAACCCTGGCCACAACCTCGGCCTCAGGGCCAGGAGCGGGAGTCGGCGTGACTTTACAGGCCACCGCAGCCAAAGCCAACGACACCAGACAAATAACTTGCACCATGCGTTTGACGTCCATGATCCACCTCCTGCAGTTTGATGAGATTATCGCCGCTCGATGAGCAAACCGCTTTCACCAGCAGCAATCATATCGGCAAAGTTAGTACGAGCATCGGCTGGGGCAACCCAAAGGTACTTGGGGTAGATCTCCACCACGTGAAGATAACTGGTCACCAATTCGGCCAGGCTAGAAACCAACTGGTCGTCCTTGTTAAACAGTAGCATCGTGTCAAAGCCATAGTAGCCCGCTTCAGCTAGAAGCTCTTTAGCCCGCCCCGGATCGTAGGCCGGTTCCGTGGGACCGGCCAGGGTGTCTCCTGAGAGGAAGTCCACTAACACCACTCCTCCTACTTTGTCGCGGAGCGCGGCCCAATCAATAGCGAATCCCACCGCCTTTTGCACCGAGTCATCACCGAAAGGCCCGCCGCCGATCGAAAGAGAAAACGTTGCCATGGGCAGCACGGTTATGGCCGTGCTCTCTATGCTGGACAACTGACTGGCTATATCGCGGACTTGAGCATAGACGGTGAACTGGCCATCCTTGCCTGTCCATTTCAGCTCCCAGTTGAACTCACACCACGTTATTCCGGCACAGTCAGCCTCACCCCCCTCGTCAAAGTCCTTATTCCCCGTGCCCTCGATCCGCCACCTCATAGCCTGCAGACCAACGTCGTCGCTGGCAACCAGTTTTATCCTGAACTCCTCTTCCTGATAGATGGTCGCCGGCTCTACGTGCACCTCCTCCACCACCGGCAGGTTGTCTTGCACGACAGCGTATGCATAGCTAACTCGACCATCGGGCCAGGTTATATCAAGCCATTTGGTGCCCTCCGGGCTGTAGTGCGGCGTGAACCAGTAATCGCCGGGGACGGAGAAGCTCCTGTCCTCCGAATAGGTGTACTCAGCTCCAGGAGCCAGCGAGAAGTTCTCTATCAACGGGAAGCCCTGGACGGAATCGTCAGGGCCTCGGCCTCTGACGCCGAAGTACGTGGCGGTGAAGGTTTGCTCTCCGTAGTTGCGCACCTTGAAAGTCGCCTTTACACTCTCTCCAGCTAGCGGACTGAGGTCAGAGATCTGCAGATCGGAGATCAAGCGCACATCTGCTGGCGTGCGGGTAGGCGTCTCGGTCGGGGTGGATGTCGGAGTGCGGGTTGGCGTTCGGGTTGCTGTGGGCGTGCTGGTGGGGATCAGGGCGTCTGCCGAGGGGAAGATACGCGGCTTGATAGACCCCACGTCCTCAGCCGCGCGGGCGCCGCTCACCCAATCATCCACCGCCGCCATATCAACGTCGCTGGGAAGCCGGGGCGCCTCACCAGGTTTCACATAGGTTGCCTGGCCAGCCTGGAGGATTACCGTCCGCTGCTGAGCTCTCACCTCCGCCTTCCCTTCGTACACGACCACCGAGGTGCCCTTCTCTTCGTCCACAGAGATCAGATACTCCGTGGATACGCTAGTGATCGTCGCCCAGTCGGTCTCGGTGATGACGACTACCCGCTTCCCTGCTTGCTCTTGCAACTTCTGCATCGTGGTCCCCAGGGCGAGATAAAGCTTCACGATGAGAGGGGCATCGGGGTCGGGCACTGCCTTCACCTGCAGCCCTGTCCGGCAAAAGATCTCCACCCTCAAGAAGTCGGGGAAGGTCAAAATGCCTTTGCCGGTTTCGTCGGTGTTGATCTCATCGTCAGTACCCACTGGCTCGTGCCGATGGAGCGGTACCTCCTTCTCCGCCTCGCCCGGATGGCGGCACTGTACCAGGTAACTCTCGGCCCAAAGATCAACCGCCCGAACAGGCGTAGGAGTCGGCGTGTCTACCACCGGTGTGGGAGTCGGCGTGGCCACTGCTGGGGTGGGTGTGTCCGTCACCGGTGTCGGAGTAGGTGTACTTACCGCCGGTGTTGGAGTGGCCGTCACTGGCATTGGTGTGGCCGTCGGGGTCGGGGTCGGCGTACGTCTACAGCCCTCCACAGTCAAAGCCAACAGCGCCAGACAAATAACCTGCGCTATGCGTTTGGCACTCATGGCCCACCTCCTGCCGCTTTCCATGCGACAGCACCGAACTTGTTGTCCCAGACCTAGCTGCAGGCGCTTATGGGGCTGCAGCGACCCACTCGCCGCCCTTGACCACCCAGAAGGCTACACTGCCCGTGCCGCAGTCGCCGTTGTCATCACACGAGATCTTCCCGCTCAACCCCTGGTAATCGCTCGTGCTGCGAATGGCATCGCGCAGCCTCTCGCGTCCGATGAATAGATTGCCATCAGCGTCCACTTCAGCCACCTTCTCGATGGCGTTAGCGATCACCATGAACGCATCATAGGCATGGGCGTGGAATAGCTCGATGGGATCCTCTCTGTAAGTAGCCTTGTACGCCTCCAGGAACTTGGGCAGGGCTGGCCCAGCCTCAGCAAGATCGGGTACACCGGCGTAGGTACCCTCGGCCATGTCGCCCACCGCCTTGACGAACTCGTCGGTCTTGATGACGTTGGCGCCCATGAAGACCACATTCTCCATCCCCACGTCGGCCCGCTGCGAGGCCAGATCCATGCCCTGATCTTCTATGATGCCGCTCCAGTAGATCAGCCCAGGATTGCCGGCCTTGATGCGGGTCAGGACAGGGCGCATGTCCGTGTCCCACTCGTTCACTGCCTCGCGAGCCACAATCTGGCCGCCTATAGCCTCAAAGGCCTTGGCGAACTCCTGACCTAACTGCTCGGCATATGGACTGCCGTCGTGGATGGTGGCCACCCTGTCCACCCCCAACACGTCCTTCACGAAGCTGGCCACCGCCGGACCCTGAATGGCGTCGTTCCAGCAGACGCGGTTGAAGATCTCGGTGCCATCGAAATCGGGATTGGTCAGGCTGGGATTCGTGCAGGAGGGCGAGACCATGGTGTAGTGGTGCTGCTCATAGATCTTGGAAGCCGGGATGCACGACCTGGAGCACGCGTGCCCTACCACGGCCACAATGGTTGGGTCGGCCACGAACTTGTTGGCCACCGCCTGGCCGCCCTCGGCGTTACACATATCATCCTCTACCATCAACTCGACATTGAAGTCTTTGATCTCGGATCTGTCCTTCAGGGCTAGCTCGGCGCCGCGCAGTTCGTCAATACTCAGCACGTCCCAGCCGCCGGAGAGTCCAGCGGCAAAGCCGATGCGGATGGGCTCGCCAGCAGCGATCTCTATCACGCCCCATTCGTCCTCCATAGGGTAGATAACTGACTTGATAGACCCTACTTCCTCAGCCTGGCGTACGCCATTTACCCAATCATCTACCGCCCCCATCTCAACACTAATGGCAGGCCGGGGCGCCTTGCGAGGTTCCACCCAAGTCGCTTGGCCAGCTCGGACGACCACCGTCTGCTCTTGAGCCTCCACTTCTGCCTCACCATCAGACACCACTACCCAAGTAACCTCATCTTCGTCCACGGAGACCAAATATGCCGTGGCTATGGCCCGAATCGTCGCCCAGTCTGTCTCTGTGGTCACCTCCACCCGTTCCCCAGCTCGCTCTTGTAACTCTTGAATCGTCGTCCCCAAGGCGAGATAAAGCTTCACGATGGCAGGGGCATTGGGATCGGGCGCTGCTTTCACCTGCAGTCCTGTACTGCGAATAATCTCCACCCTCAAGAAGTCAGCGAAGGTCAAGATGCCCAGGCCGGTTTGATTGGTGTTGATCTCATCTCCAGTATCCGCTGGCTCATGCTGGCTGACGGGCACCTCTTTGGCCGCCTCGCCTGGATGGCGGCACTGCACCAGGTAACGCTCGGCCAAAAGATCGGCCGCACCCTCAGGCTTGGGAGGCCGCGTGACTACATAGACCGCAGCCAAAGCCAACAGCACCAGACAAATAATCGCTATGCGTTTGCCGGTCATAATCCACCTCCTGCTTCGGACCGAACTGCAGGCCCTTCGCCCCGAGCGATGCCGCAGGCGATGGCCAGCCCGATGATCGGCCCGGCGGCCAGCGAAAGGACGAGATTTACTTCTGGTATGATCCCTCTCACCGCCAGCAAACCAAAGCCCAGGGTGCCGCCCACTGCCCCGCCCACCAATTTGGCCCAGGGCGACCTGCTTATCCCGGCCGAGACGGCGATGCCACCTGCCAGCAGCGCGCCTGCCAGGGCAGCGGTTGGCATGACAGTCGCCGGGGACCGCGTAGAAGCCAGCGCGTAAAGCCCCAACCCTGCTGCGAAGCCGAGAGCTCCCCCAACGGCCCCGCCTGACGTGGGCGCCAACATTCGTCGCCCAGGGCCCAGCGCTCGCCCTATGCTAATCCCCGCGGCCACCCCAGCCCCCGCCACGAGGCCCAAAATGCCAAAGAGCACAATGGCCAGAGGAGCAATGAGTAACCCTGAGACCACATTATACTCTTCCATCTGCATCAGGTTAAGGACCACTGCTGGCGCCAGCCCTAATGCAAACCCAATGGCTCCTCCTACAGCCCCGCTCACAGTTACAGATCGAATCGAGCCCCGCGCTCGGTCCAGCCGGATGCGCGCCACCCGGCGGACGACCTTCTCGTACAGAGACCAGCCCAGATCCGGCAGTAACGCGGCGTTGGTATCCCACACCCAGGCCAGGCTCTCCACGGCTCTCGCCCGCTGATCCCCCTCGGCCTTCCAGGCAATTTGCGCCAGCTCCTCCACGGCTTCCCCTGCACCCGCACGAGCCAGGCCCACGGCGGCGGCCTGCCGAACCTGGGGGTCGGCGTCCTCCAGGGCCACTCGCTGTAATATCCGCCCGACCCGGTCAGTTTTGATCCGGCTCAGGGAGCGCAAGACGTGAATCCTCTCCTCAGGAGGTAACTTGAGCGTCAACACGTCGGACAGACAGGCCACCTGGTCGTCCACCTCGGGCACGCGGCTCAACCAGTAGTCCATCTCGTACTCGTAGCGGGCCGCGCTGCGCAGCAAAAGCTCGCCCTCCACCCGCCCGAAGGCCAGCCGCCGCCGCTGAGCGTTGATCTTCTCCAAGCGCTCCAGGTTGAGCAGCACACCGCTGCTGCGCCAGTCGGCCAGCGCCCGCGAGAGCATCTCCCTCGCCTCTTTGACCCTCCTGGCGTCCTCGCTGATCCACCCCTTGATCTCCTCGACCAGGTAATCGTGGGTCAGCTCGTAATACTCGCTCGACCGAACTCTCCTCACCAGCCGTTGGTCAATCAGGCTGCGCAGGGTGGCCTCTACGGTTTCCCCGTCCCTCCCCACCTCAGCCACGATGGTGTCAAAACTTACCAGGGCCTTCGTCTCCTGCGAAGTGACCAGGGCCATCAGTATCCCCTGGGCCACCTCCAGCTCCGCGCCCTCGTACTCGGCCAGGACGGAATCGAGATAGCCCGCCAGGATCTCCTTGGCCCCACCCAGCTCCTCGTAATCCGCCAGGGCGATGGGCCGCCCCGTCTGGCCGAACTGGCGGTACAGCCTGTCGCAGACGATCTGGAGCTGCGGCGGCCCCACCCCCTCTTCGTAGAGATCGTCCAGCAGCCTCTCCACCAGCCGCCCCTCGTAGGTGACATCGAAAAGCTTCGCCGGCTCGACGATGGCCTCCCCGGCGTTCTCCCTGGTCAACCTCTCCAGCCGGTAGCGGCTGTCGAAAATGGCCGGCAACTGGCCCTCGAACTCGTGCAACCTGACGAAGAAATCCTCCCTGATGGACAGGACGAACCTGGTGTCAAGGGCCTCGCTCTGGCAGCGGGCCAGCTCGGCGACGAAGCTGGCCCGGCTCTCGTCGCCGAATCTCAGGAAGAACTCCTCGAACTGGTCGAGGAAGACCACCATGAGCTTGTCGGTGGCCCGCTCCGCCGCCTGCAGGAACGAGGGGAGGTCAGTCGTGAGGTCGGGAAGCCCCTCCAGCTTCTCCCGCAGCTCGCGCTTAATGGTCAGCGCGGGGTCATCGGCTGGCCTGACGACGACGGGGAGGCAGCCTCGCCTGGCGAGGACAGGCGCCACCCCCGCCCGGATGAGCGAGGTCTTGCCCGTGCCCGACCCGCCGTAGAGGATGACCAACTGATGGGAGAGGATTTTGTCGGCCAGGCGATGGCTGTCCTCCCGTCGTCCGAAGAAGATGCCCGCATCCTCTGCCTCAAAAGAATCGAGGAACTTGTAGGGCTGATCGGGGAGGGGGACGACCTCCTCCACCTCCTCGACCGGGCCGCTGCGGTTGATCTCTGCCGTCAGCTCCTCGAGAAAATCCACGACGTTCCTCTGGATGATCTCGATCCCTCTTTCGCGCCAGTACTTCACGTCCACGGGAGCCAGGTCCCGCTCGGAGATGGCGTAGGCCCTGCGCCGATGAACGCCGACGCCGCGAGTAACGTGGGCGTAAAGCCGCTGGAAGCCCCGGTCTTCCAGGTCGTAGCCGATGAAGATGAGAGTCTTGGTGGCGAATAGGGCTCTGATCACGTCTGAAATGGTGGGGAGCCTGGCCAGGAACTCCTCGTAGTCGTCCTCGGTGATGACCAGCGAATCGGGCTGGGTGATGCAGCCCTGCATCTTGATGAGGGTGATCTTGGTCTCGTCAAAGTAGGGGACATCGGAGTCGTGGACGATGAGCACGAACCCCTTCCGAACCCGTCTGAGGGCTCGCTCCAGGAGGCAGTCGTAGTTGGTGGTAATGATTTTGGTGAAGGGTCTGGAGAGGTCGGCGACGAGCTGGTGGACACGGGTGGGCGAGAGCTGGGGGTCGTTCAAAACGCTGGTGAGGAACTCGGTGAGGGCGTGGGGGCCGTGCAATACTTCGTAGTCGCGGGCCACAGCGGGGAGGGAGTAGTCGTCCTTGCCGTACTCGAACCTCTCGGCCAGGGCCCTGGCGATTCCCCGCTTGCTGGGAGGGCCAGCGAAGAGTTCAGAGCCGAGGAAGAGCACAGCGTTATCGTTCACGATCCTATCGGCCAGATCCTGAAAGATTTGACTATTCCCCACGATGCCCTCCAGCGTTTTGAACTGAATCTGATTATATCATAATGTTTCAAATTGTCAACAGCTTGACCGGGCATTTGCCGATCTGCTGTTCTAAAAGCAAAAAGGGGCAAGGTCTCCAACGACCCTACCCCTTCGAGTGAACTTTACCGCTTGGTGTACTGCGGCGCCTTGCGAGCGCGCTTGAGCCCAGGCTTCTTCCTCTCCTTCATGCGCGCATCCCGGGTCAAAAAGCCGCCTTTGCGCAAAACAGGCCGCAGATTGGGATCGGCCTTCAACAAGGCGCGGGCGATGCCTTGACGCACAGCCCCCGATTGGCCAGATATGCCCCCCCCCTGAACCTTGACCGAAACATTGAACGTGCCCTCGGTATCCGTGGCCTTCAGCGGCTCTAGCAAGTGCAGCGCATCGCCCTCCCACGGGAAGTACTCCTCCATCGGCCTGTCGTTAATAACGATATTGCCCTCGCCCGGATAGAGCCGCACACGAGCAGTGGCCGTCTTGCGTCGCCCTACTCCCTCGTAATACACAACTGCCATTTATCTCTCCTCTCACAATTCCAGCATCTTAGGCTGTTGAGCTTGATGGGGATGGGAGTCGCCCGCGTAAACCTTGAGCTTCTTCAGCATCTTTCGACCCAGCCGGTTCTTGGGCAGCATCCCCCGCACCGCAGCCTGCAGCACCCGCTCCGGATGCTTCTGCAATTGATTCCTCAAGCTGATGCTTTTGATCCCGCCAGGATAACCCGTATGGTGATAATACATCTTTTGGTCCAGCTTCCGCCCGGTGACCCGCACCTTTTCGGCGTTGACTACGATGACGTAGTCACCACAATCGAGGTGCGGAGTGTAGATGGGCTTATGCTTGCCCCGCAGCACCTGGGCGATCTCCGAAGCCAGCCGCCCTAACGTCTTGCCCTCAGCGTTCACCAGGAACCACTCCCGTTCCATATCCTCTGCTCTAGCCGTATACGTCTTCACCTATGAGTCCTCCGTCAATAGTTTACCCTTATCAAACACAACCCATGAGCCGGAGCAGCCTGGCCCGCCTTACTTCGATCAGCCGACTGGAGAATCTCCTCAAACCCAGCCGAGGACAGCTCTCCTGTTCCCACTAACAGCAGCGTGCCCACCAGACTCCTCACCATTCGGTAGAGGAAAGCATCAGCTACTATATCGAAGTAAACGACCGGCTCCTCTGAAGTCCATTGGGCACGGTACACCTCGCGCACCGTGTTATCGCCCTGAGGCGCTCGCCCAAAAGAGGCGAAATCGTGGCTGCCCACCAGACTGCCCGCCGCCTCGTTCATAGCTGCTACGTCGAGAGGCTGGGGGAAATGATAGGCGAAGCGTCGGGTCAACGGCGAGCGCAAGGGCTGGTTGAAGATGGTGTAACGATACTCCCGACTCACCGCGTCGAAGCGGGGGTGAAAGCCCCTGGCCACGGGCCTCAGCTCGCGCACCGCGATGTCTTTGGGCAAAACGGCATTTAGCGCCCGCTGAAGCTCCTCGACAGGATGTCGCCAGGCTGTGCTGAAAGCGATGACTTGCCCCTGAGCATGGACGCCGGCGTCAGTCCGTCCCGCCCCAACGACCCTGACCTCCTCTTGAGCAACCGCTGCCAGCGCGCGCTCCATCTCCCCCTGAATCGTCGCGCCCTGGGCTTGCACCTGGAAGCCGAGGTAGTCGGTGCCATCGTACTCGACGACGGCCACGAGTTTTTGGGTGCTGGCTTCCGATTTCGGATTTGGGATCTCGGATTTCGGATTTCCAACTTCCAACCTCCGACCTCCAAC
>CAYNWI010000003.1:9228-12272 GCA_964400825.1 uncultured Anaerolineae bacterium
CTTCCAGTCTCCAGCTACTCCACTAATTCTAAAAGAACCAGGGGCGCCCCATCGCCCTGACGTCGTCCTAGCTTAAGTATACGAGTGTACCCACCGGGGCGGGTCTCGTAGCGGGGAGCCAACTCATCGAAGAGTTTCGTAACGATGGTTGGATCGTTCAACCTGGCGGCGGCTAATCGTCGGGCGTGCAAGTCGCCGCGTTTACCCAAGGTGATCAGCTTCTCCGCCTTCCCCCGAATGGCCCTGGCTTTGGCCTCCGTGGTCTTTATCCGCTCGTGGCGAAACAATTCAGTTATCAGGTTTTTATATAGGGCTCTGCGCTGGCCACTGGAGCGACCTAGCTTGCGGCCTGCTTTCTGATGTCTCATTAAACGGTAACTCCCTCTTCATCTTCATTAATCAAGAGCAAGCCCCTCTCCCTCAACTTTTGCTTCAACTCATTCAAGGATTTGGGGCCGAAATTTCGGATACCCATCATCTCTTCCACACCCTTTTCCAGCTTCTCCAGCACCTCTCCCACATTGGTTATCCCAGTCCGTTTGAGACAGTTATAGACCCGCACATTGAGGTCTAAATCCTCGATTAACATCTCGTAAACGTGGGCGGGCACACCTTCTTCCTCAGCCTCTTCTTCTGGGATCTCCTCCTCGACGCCAGCCACCAACTGCAGGTGTTGCACCAAAACCCTGGCAGCTTCGCTCAAAGCCTCCAGAGGCTGAATGGTACCGTCGGTCCATATCTCCATGACAAGCCGATCAAAGTTGGTCATCTGACCGACGCGGGCTTGTTGCACCTCGTAACCGACTTTGCGGACGGGGCTGAAGATGGCATCAACGGGAATCTCTCCGATGGGCAACTTATCCCGTTCCTCAGCGGGCGAGTAACCCTTGCCTCTTTGGGCCGTCATCTCCACTTCTACCTCGGCCTCATCGGAGTCCACGGTGAACAAGTATTGATCAGGATTGATGATTTCCACATCGCCGGGACATTCCAGGTCGCCGGCCGTCACCACGCCCTCACCCTTTACCTCCAGATGCAAGCGCGCTGACCCAGGAGCATCGGAGTGCATCTTCAGCCGTATTTGCTTCACGTTGAGGATCAACTGGGTCATGTCTTCCTTGACATGAGGTATGGTCGAGAACTCGTGGTAGATATCGCTGACCCTGATTGATGTGATCGCCGCCCCAGGCATGGACGAGAGGAGGACACGTCGCAAAGCATTGCCGATAGTTACGCCATGGCCGCTCTCCATGGGGCCAATGACGAAGCGCGCGTAACCCCTCGACCTGGTCTCGCACTCGACTTTGGGCAAAACCATACTTATCAAAGGACTGCCTTCCTGATTTGTCATTAGCCTAACTCCCTCAGATGGTCGGATGGTCAGATGGTCAAATGGTCTCCTGGTTCTCAGACTACCTGACCAAGGCCCAATCTAACGGCTGTAGTACTCGACAATCAACTGCTCGTTCAAAGGCAAGTCTATCTCTTCCCGTGAAGGGAGGTTCAAGATACGCCCCGACATGCTGAGAGCGTCTAAGCTCATCCAGTCCGGCACAACCTTGCGCTCCAGCCCCTTGGCCCTATCACTGAAATAGGTCAACTTCTTGCTCTGCCCGCGCACCGCTATCACGTCTCCTGGCTCTACCAGCATCGAGGGAATGTTGGCCCTCCGCTCATTGCGGTTGAAGTGGCCATGGCACACCAATTGGCGAGCCTGAACCCGCGAATCGGCGAACCCAAGCCGGTAGACGACGTTATCCAACCTGCTTTCCAGAATGATCAGCAGATTAGCGCCAGTCAGACCCTTGCGCCTCTCGGCTTCTCGGAAATAGCGACGGAACTGCCTTTCCAAAACACCGTAGATACGACGCGCCTTCTGCTTTTCCCGGAGCTGCACGGCGTATTCCGACTTGCGTCTGCGGCGAAACTGGCCCTCACGGCCATGCATGCCAGGAGCATAGGCACGCCTGTCCAGAGCGCACTTGGCAGTCAGACACCGCTCCCCTTTTAGAAAAAGTTTCTCCCCCTCCCGCCGACACTGTTTACAAACTGGGCCGGTATATCTGGCCATCTTACCTCCTTGTTACATCCTTCGCCTCTTGGGGGGACGGCAACCATTGTGAGGAATGGGGGTAACATCGGTGATGGATTTCACTTTGAGACCCGCTCCTTGCAAAGCGCGAATGGCCGCCTCCCGACCAGGGCCAGGCCCCTTAACGAATACGTCTATCTCCCTCATGCCATTGTCCATGGCCTGTTTGGCCGTTTGCTGAGCGGCCATGCGAGCTGCGTAAGGAGTACTCTTACGCGATCCCTTGAAGCCCACCGTGCCTCCGCTCCCCCAAGTGATGGCATTGCCCTGCTGATCGGTCATGGTGATTATCGTGTTGTTGAACGTGGCGTGAATGTGGGCTTGCCCCTTCGGGACATCCCTGCGCGCCTGGCGAACCGTTCTCTTTCTTCCCCTTTGTTGCGCCATCTTTCCTCCCTAACCCCAAAGATTTAAGCTTTGAAGTTTGAAGTCTGATTACTTCTTCTTCACTCCACGCCTCTTGCCGCGGCCAGGCACCGTCCTGCGTGGGCCACGTTTGGTGCGGGCATTGGTCTTGGTCCGCTGCCCGCGCACAGGCAAGTTGTAACGGTGGCGGAGCCCACGATAACAGCCGATCTCCTGCAGGCGATTGATGTTCTGGCTGACCTCCCGCCGCAGGTCGCCCTCAACCCTATAATTGGCGTTAATGGCCTGGCGCAATTGGCTGATTTCAGCCTCGGCCAGGTCCTTGACCCGCGTATCGCAATCAATTCCCGCCTGAGCCAGAATATCCCGGCTGGTCGAGCGACCGATGCCGTAGATGTAGGTCAAGCCGATCTCTACCCGTTTGTTGCGGGGCAAGTCGACTCCGGCGATTCTTGCCATCCTCTACCTCCCTTTACCTTCAAAAAGAGCCTGTCGAAGGACGCTATCCTTGCCGCTGCTTGTGCTTGGGGTTATCGCAGATCACACGAATCACGCCCTTGCGCTTGACGATTTTGCACTTAGAACA
>CAYNWI010000003.1:12372-22280 GCA_964400825.1 uncultured Anaerolineae bacterium
TATCTCAGGCTCACCCTCGGTGACGGCTATGGTATGCTCAAAGTGAGCCGAGAGCTTCCCATCTTTGGTAACCACCGTCCAATTGTCGGCCAGGACTCGCGTGTGCCAATCCCCTATGTTGACCATAGGCTCCAGGGCGAAAGTCATACCCGGCTTCAACAGAAAGCCCCGGTTGGGCCGGCCATAGTTGGGCATCTGAGGGTCCTCGTGCATCTGACGGCCGATACCGTGGCCAGTGTACTCGCGCACCACCGAATAGCCCCTGCTCTCGGCATAATCCTGGATGGCCCACGATACATCACCAGCACGGTTCCCCGCCCGTGACTGCGCAATGCCCGCCGCCAGGGCTCCAGCCGTCACCGCCAACAGCTCTCTTGGCGACTCGGCGATTTCCCCCACCCCTACGGTCAAGGCCGCGTCGCCGTGATACCCCTGGTAGATGGCTCCCACATCAAAGCTGACGATATCGCCTTCTTGCAGATACCGCTTCTTGTCGGGGATGCCATGTACCACCTCTTCGTTGATCGAGACGCACAAAGAGGCCGGAAAGCCACGATAGCCTTTGAAAGAGGGAATTGCCTGGCGATTGCTAATGATCTGGGAGGCCAATTCATCCAGCTCGGCGGTGTTGGTGCCCGGCCTGGCCCTTTCCCGCACGGCAGCCAACACCTCAGCTACGATGCGACCGGCTTGGCGCATGCGTGCCAGCTCCGAGGGCGATTTCAAGATTATCACTTGATGAAGCCTTCGTAGTGGCGCATCAAGAGCTGCGCCTCCAACTGCTTCATGGTATCCAACACCACGCCAACTACAATGAGCAAGCCAGAGCTGGTGATGAGCATCATCCCAGGGTTCTCCACGATCCCCAGAATATCAACTATCCAGGGCAGGACGGCCACCACGCCCAGGAACAGAGCCCCCACCAGAGTGATGCGCCGCATAACCCCGTTTAAGTAATCGGCGGTACGCTTGCCAGGGCGAATGCCGGGGATGAACCCCCCCTGACGCTTCAGGTTCTCAGGAAGGTTTTGCTGTTGGAAGACCATATCGGTGTAGAAATAAGTGAAGCCTACAACCATCAGGAAGTACATTATGTAGTAGACATTGCCCTGGCCGTTGAAAGTCTGGTAGATAGTGTTGGCGATACTGGAGACCAATTGATTTTGCGCCGAGACTAAGTAGGAGGCAACCACCCCAGGAAGCATCAAAAGGGACTGAGCAAAAATGAGCGGGATCATGCCTGCGGCATTGACTCGCAAAGGGATATGGGTGCTTTGGCCGCCGGCAATGCGCAATCGGTTGCCCCGCATGGCCAGCACTCGCTTGCCATATTGGACCGGGATGCGCCGTTGTCCCTCCTGCACAATGACGATGACCGCCACTGTAATGGCCATGATGATGAGAAAGGCTATCAGCCCCCGCACGTCACCTACCAGCAAAGCCCCCACCCGCTGTGGGATGCGAGCCACGATGCCGCCAAAGATGATGATGGAGAGGCCGTTGCCTATACCCTGCTCTGTGATCAACTCGCCCAGCCAGATGGCGAACATGGTGCCTGCCGTCAGAGTGCAAACAGTAGCGATGGTGGGCAAGATCGTCGCCCCGGAAAGGCCAAAGTTGGTGATGACACCTTGAGTCTGCAATATCGTGGACTGGGCATAGCCCTGCAGGGCCGATAAAGGGATGGCTATGTAATAGGTGTATTGATTAATCTTGTTACGCCCAGCTTCGCCCTCCTGAGCTAACCTCTCCAATCCGGGTATGATGGGCTGCAAGAGCTGTATGACGATAGTAGCCGTGATGTAGGGGTAGACCCCCATAGCCATGACTGAGAAGCTGGACATGGCGCCGCCTGACATCAAATCCAGCAGGCCCAAAAGCTGGTTGGCTTCAAAGACCCGGCGCAGAGCCACCGGGTCCACGTTGGGCACCGGAACGTGGGCAGCCAGGCGGTATATGATCATTATAAAAAGAGTGACCAGGATCCTGCGTCTTAGGTCAGGCAGCTTGAAAGCATTACGGACAGCTTGTATCATCAATCCCTCCTAGCCACGGCGCCGATGCCCGGCGCCAAGCCGCGTCGTTAACGTGATAGCACCTCTGCCGAACCACCGGCATCCAGGATCTTCTCTCGGGCGCTGGCCGAGAAACGATGGGCCTTGACGGTAAGGGGACGATCCAACTCGCCGCGCCCCAGAATGACCACCGACTCGCGTGGCGATTTGATAATGCCCGCCTCGGTCAAGGTGACTGGGCTAACCTCGTCCCCCGCAGCGAAATCGTCCAACCGGTCAAGGTTAACCGGAGTGTAGTGCACCTTAAAGATATTGGTGAAGCCCCGCTTATGGGGTAAGCGCTGAACCAGGGGCAACTGGCCGCCTTCAAAATAAGGACGCACCCCCCCGCCAGTGCGGGCATTTTGTCCCTTGGTGCCTCGACCAGCGGTCTTGCCCTGGCCAGCAGCAATCCCGCGCCCTACTCGTTTTCTCTTCTTCTTGGCCCCCTTAGCGGGACGCAACTCGTGCAACTTCATCCTAGCCCCCATAACAGTGATCAGTATTCAGCATTCAGTTTCCAGCAACTAATTCATCAACCTCGACCAGGTGCCTCACCTTATCAATCATTCCTCTGGTCACCGGGTCGTCCTTCCACTCCACCGTGTCCCCCAGCCGCTTAAAGCCCAGGGACTTGATGGTCGCCTTCTGCCGCTGGGAATAGCCGATGCTGCTCTTGACCCACTTTATACGCAGCCTTGTTTCTTTCTTCTTTTTAGCCACCGGTCCGCTCCCTCGCCCAGAAGGGCATTAACTCTGCCACGGGTTTGCCCCGCAGCCTGGCCTCCCCCTCAATGTCCTTGAGCTGAGACAACCCCTTTACGGTAGCCCTGATAACATTGAGGACATTGGAGCTGCCCAGGGACTTGGTCAGGATGTCGTGGATGCCTGCCGCCTCCACCACGGCTCGCACTCCTCCACCAGCGATGACTCCTGTGCCCGGCGAGGCGGGCTTCAAAAGTACCCTGGCCGCGCCGAATTGAGCTATCACCTCATGGGGAATAGTTGTGCCCATCAAGGCGAACTTCCTCATGTTCTTCCTGGCCTGCTCTGCTCCCTTGCGGATAGCATCGGGAACCCCGCGAGCCTTGCCTATCCCGATACCCACGCTGCCCTGATTATCGCCTACCACGACAATGGCGCGGAAAGCAAATCGCCGGCCACCCTTGATAACTTTGGCTGTGCGTGCGATGTGCACCACACGCTCGTCCAGCTCATCCTTCTCCTGGAAATCTCTCCTCGCCATCCATCCTCCTGTACCCTAAAACTCCAGTCCGGCCTCACGCGAGCCCTCGGCCAGAGCCTTCACCCGCCCATGATACCTGTAACCGCCTCTATCGAAGACCACCTGCTTCACGCCCCGCGCCAGGGCACGCTCGCCCAAAAGCTTGCCTACCGACCTGGCTTGCTCGGTCTTGTTAAGACCGTTCAGTTTCCCACGCAGTTCAGGATCGAGAGTGGAAGCTGCCACCAAAGTATGCCCCCGGTCATCATCAATGACTTGGGCATAGATGTGCTTTAAACTCCTGAAAACATTCAACCGGGGGCGTTCAACGGTACCCACTGCTTTACTCCGCACCCGCCGGTGTCGCCGCTGGCGCGCCAATTCGGCTTGCTTACTCATCGTCGCCTCGTCCCTCCCAAAGTCCTAGCCTCCCGCTACCTTGCCCGCTTTGCCCGCCTTCTGGCGCACGTGCTCGCCCACATAGCGGATGCCCTTGCCCTTGTAGGGCTCAGGAGGGCGAACTCGCCTGACTCTAGCCGCCATCTCGCCAACTAATTCCTTATCAATCCCTTCGACGACGATGTTCTTGCCGCGATTCTCGATGCCCAAGGTTATGCCCGAAGGCGGCGATATCTCTACAGGATGGGAAAACCCAACATACAAGACCAGGTTATCGCCTTGCATCTCAGCGCGATAACCAACTCCGTTGATCTCCATGTCTTTGCGATACCCTTCAGTAACCCCGGTCACCATGTTGGCCAGCAGGGCCCGCGTCAACCCATGTAGAGCCCGATGCTGCCGGTTGTCCGTGGGGCGAGTCACCACGATCTGGCCATCCTGGAGGGACATCGTCATATCTGGGTGGAAGGAGCGGCTCAATTCGCCCTTGGGCCCCTTCACCGTTACGTAGCTGCCTTTTATGCCTACCTGCACACCTTTCGGAATGGGAACAGGCATGCGACCTATGCGTGACACCTGAATACCTCCAAACTAGAAGTTACCGTATCTATTACCTTGTGCTCGCAGCGGACCCTAGTCCGCTGCCCCAAGGCCGCTGAACCAGGGCCTGTCCTGAGCCTGCCGAAGGGTCCAGCGGGAGCAGGTGAACAGCTAGAAGCTACCAAATATGGCACAACACTTCGCCGCCGAGGCCGAGACGGCGAGCTTTCTTGCCCGTCATGACCCCCCTGGACGTGGACAGGACGGCGATGCCCAAGCCACTGAGCACCCACGGGATGCCCCTCCTACCGGTATAGACTCGGCGTCCCGGCCTGCTGACCCGCTTCAAGCCTGTGATAGCAGACCGCCTGTCTTTTCTATCCCCCGCGTATTTAAGCCAGATTCGGATCATGGGCTGGGGATGGTCCTTAGTAACTTCGTAGTTTTCGATGAAGCCCTCATCCTTCAGGATTCTGGCGATAGCCAACTTCATCTTTGAGCCAGGGACAACCACATAGCTATGGCCAGCCATAATGGCATTCCTGATGCGGGTCAACATGTCGGCGATGGGATCGGTCATGGTCATTGATCAGACTCCTACCAAACTTCGAATTTCACCAACTGGCTTTGACTACCCCTGGGATTTTGCCTTCCAGGGCAAGCTTGCGGAAACAGATGCGGCAGAGCTTAAACCGACGGATATAGCCCCGGGGACGGCCACACCGCTGACAGCGATTGCGCACCCGTACTTTGTACTTTCTATTCTTCTCTCGTGTCGCCATGCACTTTTTAGCCACTATTCCTCCTGATTGGCAATCGGCTTACTGTCTCGCAAAGGGCATCCCTAACAGTTGCAAAAAGTGCCGCCCCTCTTCGTCGGTCTTGGCTGTGGTGACGATGGTTATCTCCATGCCTCGCACTTTGTCAATGGAATCGTAGACGATTTCCGGCCACACAAGCTGCTCTCGCAGGCCCAGAGTGTAGTTGCCTCGGCCATCGAAGGAGTCGGGCGACACGCCGCGGAAATCGCGCCGGCGAGGCAGGGCAACATTGCACAAGCGATCCAGGAAATCGTACATCCGGTCGCCCCGCAGAGTGACCTTCACGCCGACCGTCATCCCCTCGCGCAGCTTGAAGCCGGCGATGGACTTCTTGGCCCTGGTCACGATGGGCCGCTGGCCGGTGATGATGGAGATATCCTGGACAGTGTGATCCAGAGCCTTAGCGTTCTGCAGAGCCTCGCCTACGCCCACGTTGACCACGATCTTTACCAGGCGTGGCACCTCCATCACGTTGCGATAGCCAAATTCTTTCATCAAAGCAGGAACGACTTCGTTACGATAACTATCTTTTAGCCTTGGCACAACTAGCTCCCCCAACCTATAGATAAACTGTAAGTGTTCTGCCACTCGCGGCCGCTGGACTAGCGTCCAACAAGAGCAAGCGGATGATTACGATGAACTAACCAATAATGGCTTCGCACTTCTTGCAAACGCGCACCTTCCTGCCATCCTCTTGTAGTTCAAAGGCGACCCTGGTCCGCTGGTCACACTGGGGACAGACCAGCATCACGTTGGACAAACAAACGGGGGCCTCGAACTCAATAATGCCTGCCTGGGTTTGCATGCGGCCGCCGGTAGGCATGGGTCTTTGGTGCTTCTTGATGAGATTGACGCCTGAAATAACCACCCGATCCTTTTTAGGAAGGAGCCAGTGGACAGTGCCCCTCATCCCACGGTCATTGCCGCTGATGACCTCCACTGTGTCGCCCTTTTTTATCCTTTGCATCGCTGTTTCCCTCCTCAGTCTGTAACCTACAACCTGCCTTCTATAACACCTCTGGGGCCAGGGAGACGATCTTCGTAAACCCCTTATCGCGAAGCTCCCTGCCAACGGGGCCAAAGATGCGCGTCCCTTTAGGGTTCTGATTATCGTCCAGGATAACGGCGGCGTTTTCGTCAAATCGAATATAAGAACCATCGGGGCGGCCATACTCCTTGGCTGTGCGAACGATGACTGCCCGCACTACCTCACCTTTCTTGACCGAACTCACAGGGGTAGCCTGCTTGACCGAAGCGACGATGACATCACCTACCCACCCATAGCGACGCGATGAACCACCCAGTACCCTGATACACAGGATCTCTTTGGCGCCAGTGTTGTCGGCTATCCGTAGCCTGGATTCCTGCTGAATCATCCCCATTCTCCCCAATCCCCAGCAAATCCAAATTCTGAGCAGAGCGGGCTCCCACGCCCGCGGCTCGGCGGCCCTTCGGCTACGCTCAGGCCTGTACTGAGCCTGTCGAAGTGACAGGCCTGGGAGCCGCCTCTGCCGGCGATTTTGGACCTACTGAGTCTCCATTATTTCTTCAACGACCCAATGCTTCCTGCGGCTCAAGGGTCTCGACTCGACGATACGCACCAAGTCACCGCTGCGACATGCATTCTCCTCATCGTGAGCCATGTACTTCTTAGTCCTCTTCAATACTTTGCCGTACAGACGATGACGCTGCAGCCTTTCGACCTCGACCACAACGGTCTTGTCCATCTTATCGCTGGTCACGCGACCGGTCAGCCTCTTACGCCCTACTTTCATAGCTAATCCTCTCCCCCCAAAAGCTGAGCCAGCTCCCTTTCGCGCAAGATGGTCTTCAGGCGAGCGATATCCCGCTGCACCTGGGTAAGCCGATTGGTGTCTTTCACTTGCCTGGTTGACCATTGGAACCGCAGGTTGAAAAGCTCCTCCTGAGTTTCACTCAGCTTGCGCTGAATCTCCTCCGTAGCCATAACTCGAATCTCACGCGCCTCCATCAGACCCCCTGCTTTCAGTGTCCAGCTTACAGTATCCAGTGCCCAGTTTCCAAACCACCGAACGTCACTTCTGGCTAGATTTCCAGCCGATCCACAAACTGGGTATCGATAGGCAGCTTATGGGAGGCTAAGCGCATGGCTTCTCGAGCCACATCCTCATCAACGCCAGCTATCTCAAAGAGGATTCGGCCTGGCTTAACCACCGCTACCCAATGATCCACGGGCCCTTTACCCTTGCCCATCCGCGTCTCGGCGGGCTTCTTGGTGACAGGCTTATCGGGAAAGACCCTGATCCAAACCTTCGCTCGCCGCTTGACGTGGCGGACGATGGCCCTTCTGGCAGCCTCGATCTGACGGCTGGTCATCCAGCAAGGCTCCAAAGCCTGAAGGCCATAGTCGCCAAAGGCCACCGTAGCCCCCCGCGTGGCCCGGCCTTTCATACGACCCCGCATCTGTTTGCGATACTTAACTCTCTTGGGCATTAACATGACGATTCACTCCAGTTGGTCAGGTGGTCAGATCAATCCGCAATCCGCAGCCCGAAATCATGTGGCCGTTGCTTCCGCCGCTTCGGGCAAGACCTCGCCCTTGTAAATCCAGACCTTGATGCCGATGCGGCCATAAGTGGTCCGAGCTTCAGCAAAGCCATAATCAATATTGGCTCGCAGAGTGCTGCGGGGCACCCGCCCCTCCATCACCCACTCCCGGCGGGCCATCTCAGCTCCGGTCAAGCGGCCACTACAACTGATTTTGATGCCCTCAGCACCCATGCGCACCGCCTGGGTTACCGATCTCTTCATCGCCCGGCTGTGGGAAATCCGCCGCTGCAACTGGGAAGCTATGTTCTCGGCCACGAGATAAGCATCCAATTCGGGCCGTTCAACCTCCTGGACATCAATGCGAACCTTCTTACTCGATAATTCCTCCAAATGCTGCCGCAAGACCTTGACGTTCGCCCCTTTGCGTCCGATGATGATGCCCGGCTTGGCTGTCCAAATGGTAAGGCTGACTCGCTTGGGGAAACGCTCGATCTCGATTTTGGAGATGCCAGCTTGTCCCATCTCGTCTCGGACCATCTGGCGAATTTCCAGGTCTTCCTGCAAGAGGTCGGCATACTCCTCTCCAGTAGCAAACCATCGCGCTTGCCAGTCCTTGATTATCCCTAACCTGAACCCCAGGGGATGTACTTTACGCCCCAATTGATCCTCCCTTCAGTTGGTCGGGTGGTCGGATGGTCAGGTAGTCTGTGGTTCTTCCATCCTCCAACCTCCAACTTCCAACGTCTAACTTTTAACTTCCATTTCCTCAAGGACAACAGTGATGTGAGATGAGCGCTTCAAGATGGGCTTGGCTCTCCCCCTGGCCCCGGCCTTCCACCGTTTGTGAGTAGGGCCGACGTCAGCGAATATCTGGGAGATGTATAGATCCTCCCTGGACAGCCCGTAGTTCTCTTCGGCGTTGGCAATAGCCGATCTAATGACCTTAGCCACCGGCTTGGCTGCCGCCTTGGGTGTGAACCTGAGGATAGCCAAAGCCTCGTCCGCCGCCAGACCTCGCACCTGATCTGTGACCAGGCGCACCTTGCGCGGAGACATAGGCACGTATTTGACGATTGCTCTAACTTCAAAAGTCGTGCTTTCCATTGCTACATCTTCTTTCTAACCCGGGTCGTCCTCTCTCTATAAGCATGCCCTCGGTAGGTCCGAGTCGGAGCGAACTCCCCCAATTTATGCCCCACCATGTTCTCAGTTATGTAGATGGGCACATGACGCCTGCCATCGTGCACCGCGATGGTATGGCCAACCATCTGGGGGAAGACGGTCGAAGCTCGCGACCAGGTCTTGATCACGCGCTTCTCGCCCTGCTTGTTCATGTCCTCGATCTTCCCGAGCAGCTTGGGGTTCACATACGGCCCCTTCTTCAACGATCTCGCCATAACCACCCTCCAAATCAATGACCAAATCCCAATGACCAAACCCCAATTCTCATTTGCCATTGGTCATTGGTTCATTGGCCATTATCTTCGCTTCTTGCTCCGCCGTCGCACTATCCACTTATTGGTATCTTTACGCTTGCGGGTCTTCTTGCCCAGCGTGGGCTTGCCCCACGGCGACTTGGGCGAGGGCATCCCGATGGGCGTGCGCCCCTCCCCACCGCCGTGAGGGTGATCGCGCGGGCTCATCGCCGAGCCCCGCACCGCAGGCCGCCAGCCCATCCAACGCTTGCGCCCGGCCTTGCCCAGACTGATGTTACCGTGCTCAGTGTTACCTATCTGGCCGATGGTGGCCATGCACGCCTGTTGTACCAGGCGCACTTCCCCCGAAGGCAAACGGACGTGAGCATACTTGCCCTCCTTGGCCAGAAGCTGGGCCGAGCAGCCAGCGGAGCGCACCAACTGCCCACCCTTCCCCTGCTTCAATTCGATGTTGTGGATTGGAGTGCCTGCGGGGATGTTGGCAATGGGCAAAGCGTTGCCCACGCGGATTTCGGCCTCAGGCCCGGACATGAGAACGTCGCCCACTCGCAAGCCCAGGGGGGCGATGACATAGCGCTTCTCGCCATCGGCGTAGACCAGGAGAGCGATACGTGCCGTCCGATTCGGGTCGTACTCAATTGAAGCCACCCGCGCAGCGATACCCATCTTCTCCCGCTTGAAATCAATGATGCGGTACATTCGCTTGTGGCCGCCGCCCTGGTGGCGAACGGTGATCTTGCCCCGCACGTTCCGCCCCGCCTTCTTGCGCAAGGGGGTTAAAAGCGACTTCTCGGGTTCGGTTTTGGTTATCTCTTCAAAATCATAACCGCTCATCCCCCGCCGCCCTGGCGAAGTGGGTTTATAACTTTTTATGGGCATAATCTCCTCAATCTCCAATTTCGAA
>CAYNWI010000003.1:22380-24919 GCA_964400825.1 uncultured Anaerolineae bacterium
TTCGAAATTCGAAATTCAACACTACACTCCCTCAAAGAACTCGATGCGCTGCCCCGGCGCCAATTTGACCACCGCCTTCTTCCAGGCGGGCTTCCTTACCACTTGGCGCCGCCCAAAACGCCCTCTCCTGGCTGGCATGTTCATGATATTGACGGAGATAACGTCAACATCAAAGAACTTCTCCACCGCCTCCTTGACCTGGATCTTATTGGCCCGGCGATCTACCTCAAAAACATACTGGTCGTAATAATCAGATAATATGCCGCTCTTCTCTGTACTAATAGGGCGTTTCAAAATCTCGTAGACGTTCATCGCACTCCATCCCCCAGAAACCAGGTTGTTGAAGCCTCTGTACCCAAAGCGCACGCAATTGCAACCACTTCCGACACTCCCAAAAACTACTGCTGCAGAGCCAGAAAAACCTGGTTTCTCTCACTCCAATATGATCTCGATGACCTCTAAAGCTCCCAGGGGCATAAGCAAGTAGTCATAACTCAACAGGTCGCGCACGTTCAAGTAGTGGGCACGCAAGGTTGCTACATCAGGCAGGTTATTAGCCGACTTTTCGACGTTAACGTTCTCCTCCGGCAAAAGAACCAAGGCGCTGGAGTCCACGGCTAAAGCTTCCAAAATGGACACCATTTCCTGCGTCTTGGGAGCAGACATCTGCAGATCATCCAAGATGATGATTTGACCTTCCTGGGCTTTGACAGAGAGGGCCGACTTATACGCCAGACGCCGCATCTTGCGGGGCATCTTCTGGCGATAGCTGCGCGGGCGAGGCCCATGAGCTACGCCTCCGCCTCGCCATTGGGGCTCCCGAGTGCTGCCGTGGCGGGCCCGTCCCGTCCCCTTTTGACGCCAGGGCTTGCGCCCCCCCCCGCTCACCTCGCCACGGGTCTTGGTCTTATGAGTGCCCAGGCGGGCATTGGCCTGTTGGCGCACCAACGCCTGGTGCATCAGCGGCCCGTTGATGGGCACGCCGAAGATGTCTTTTCGCAACTCGATCTCGCCGACGATTTCCCCCGTCGTGTTGTATATGGGAACTAACATCTCTGCACTTCTCCGGTTTCTACCTCTTCTTTTGCGAAACGGCCGTCTTTCTCGCCTCTTTGATGAGCAACAACCCATTCCTGGCCCCAGGCACGCCCCCTTTCACAGCCAAAAGGTTACGCTGAGGATCTACCAGGACCACCTGCAGACTTTGCGCAGAGACGCGCTGATTGCCCATCCGGCCGGGCATGCGCTTCCCCTTGTAAACACGGCCAGGCGTGGTGGTCTGACCAATGGAGCCTGGGGCGCGCTGACGGTCCGACTGCCCATGAGTCCGAGGCCCCCCCCGGAAGCCGTGCCGCTTCATCACCCCGGCGAAGCCTCGTCCCTTGGATGCGCCGACCACATCCACTATCTCGCCAGCCTCGAAAAGGCCGATGCTGATCTTCTGCCCTTCTTCGTACTCCTCGATTTCGCCCTCGCTCATGCGGATTTCCCGCAGGTAGCGCAGGGGGGGCAGGTTGTTCTTTCGCAAATGGCCTCGCTGAGGCTGCGTCAGGCGCTTGGGCTGGACTTCCTCGAAGCCCAACTGAATGGCCGTGTACCCATCTTGCTTCACCGTTTTCTTCTGGGTCACAAAACAAGGCCCCGCTTCGATAATGGTAACGGGAACCACCTCCCCATTCTCATCGAAGACCTGAGTCATCCCTACTTTCTTACCTAAGATACCTTTCATACGCTTCTGCTCCATGCTTTTTGGGCAATAACGGAATCAAACAACGCAGGGCTTTGTTTACAGCCTCGGAATCAGGGAAATACTCGCGCACATCTGGCTCTAATAGTACTGCCCCATCTTCCAGTTGGAAGTGTTGCACGATAGTTGTCCCATCGGCTTGGTGAATCTCCACCGTGTGCCCTGCACGATAGGCTTTATAATACTTACCGCGCACACCACCCTTCATATTCTGAAAATCATACTCGGGGCGCATATCGTCATTTTCTTTGGCTTTCTCCTCATCCCATTCGAAGGTCAGCTCCATGGTTTTATACCACCATCATCTGATCCCCATACCGATCCAGACTGTCCAGAGGAAGCCCTCGACTGTAACATTCATGGTTCCTCTCTCTGACCTAGGACGATCTCTAGGAATAGTATACTAAAGTTTGATCTCTATATCCACGCCAGCCGGCAGGTTCAGGCGCATCAGCGTGTCTATGGTTTTCGAGTCTGGATCCACGACGTCTATGAGGCGATTGTGGGTGCGGATCTCGAAGTGCTCTTGTGAGTCCTTGTCCACAAAAGGCGAGCGCTGCACCGTGAACCGCTCGATCTTGGTCGGCAGGGGCACGGGGCCGACCACATCGGCCCCCGTGCGCTCCGCTGTCTCCACTATCAGCCGCGCCGATTGGTCCAGAACTCGATGGTCATAGGCTTTCAAACGGATCCTAAGCTTCTGCTTGGCCATAACTTGTTTGGGTTTCCTCCCTGCCTCAATCGAGGATTTCGGTGATCACGCCGGCTCCAACCGTCCGACCACCCTCTCTG
>CAYNWI010000004.1:0-12550 GCA_964400825.1 uncultured Anaerolineae bacterium
AAAAGGGCTACGAACATGAGGGGCGTGTCGAAAAGCCCGCGCGCCAGGTTCACCAGGAAGCCCAGTCCGCGGTCGGCGCCAACGAACTCCCCCACCACCGCCCCGATCACCGACAGGGTGACCCCCACTTTTAATCCTCCCAGGAGTACGGACAGAGCAGCCGGCACCTCCAGCATGGTGAAGACCTGCCAGCGAGTGGCCTCCAGGGAGCGCATCAGGTCAACCAGGTCCTTCTCCGCCGAGCGGATGCCGATGATGGTGTTGATCAGGACGGGGAAGAAGAGGGTCAAGGCACAGACCAGCACCTTGGATAGGCTGCCGAAGCCGAACCAGATGACCAGCAGAGGGGCCAGGGCGACGATGGGGATGGACTGGGAGGCCACGATGTAGGGTGAGAGGATGCGCTCTACGAGCCTCGATTTGGCCAGAATGTAGCCCAGCGAGGTGGCCGTAGTCAATCCCAGGGCCAATCCCCCGAATACCTCTGCCAGGGTTATCTGGGTGTGACGCCAGAGGGTGCCATCGCTGGACACGACCAAGAATTTGGCATACACTCGTCCTGGCGAGGGCAGGATGAAAGGCGGATAGTTGCCCAGTCGCACGACTAGCTCCCACAGGCCGAGGAAGAGGAGCAGAGCCAGAGGGACAAACAGATACCCCGCCCGCTCACGAGTCAAGGTCGAAAGTCGGCTCGCCAGTCTTGAACCTACTCCTGGCCGTGCTGGTGGTATCCTTATTTCTCTGGAAAGTTGAGCTTCCATTGTTCTCCCTCCCCCAAAAAAGAACCCCGAAGACCTTTTGGCCTCGGGGCGCGTTCACGCGATTCCGGGCATGGCTTACCAGCCTGCCGTCATCTCGCTGACCCTCTCTCATCCGGACTATACCGTCGGCTCTGGCCTCTCACCAGATCAGCCTTGTGGCTCGCGGGCTCGAAACCAGCCAATCACTGGTTCCATACCGCCGATCGGGAATTGGTTCCGCACTACGCTGAGAACCTCACCCTGCCCCGAAGGTCCTGAAATATCACTTGTTGAGCTTATTATAGCGTAATCTGCTGATTTGTCAAACTCGAACTTGACGAGGGTCTCAATCTGTAGTATGATAGCGCTGTAAATCGGAGGGCGGCACCGTCGCAGCCCTTGTCCCAAAGGAATCCAAGAAAGATGTCCAAGTATTGAGGAGTACAGGAAAACAAAACCGCTGAGAATAGGGGGTATAATCTTGACTGAACACGTGTATATCGAAGACATCGCCGCCTACGAGGGCAAGGAGGTGACTCTCAAAGGCTGGCTCTACAACAAAACCGATAAAGGCAAGCTCCAGTTCTTGCTGGTGCGGGATGGCACAGGGGTGATCCAGGCCGTGGTCTTCGAGGATGATGTGTCTCCTGAGATGTTCGAAGCAGCCCAAACGGTGACCCAGGAATCGTCCCTGATCGTTACCGGCACGGTGCGGGAGGACAGGCGAGCGCCGGGGGGCTATGAGCTCACGGCGAACGACGTCGAGATCGTGCAACTGGCTGAGGATTACCCCATCACCCCCAAGGAGCACGGCGTGGAGTTCCTGATGGATCGCCGCCACCTTTGGCTGCGCTCCTCCAGGCAGCACGCTATCCTGCGGGTGCGGGCCGAGGTGGTGCGGGCCATCCGCGATTGGCTGGACTCCCACGGCTTCGTCAACCTGGACACCCCCATCCTCACCCCTTCCTCTTGTGAGGACACCACCACCCTCTTCGACACCGACTACTTTGGGGATCGAGCCTATCTCACCCAGAGCGGCCAACTCTACAACGAGGCCCATATCATGTCCTTCGGCAAGGTCTACTGCTTCGGCCCCACTTTCCGAGCCGAGAAGTCGAAGACCCGCCGCCACTTGATGGAGTTCTGGATGGTAGAGCCGGAGATGGCCTGGGCTGACCTGGACGAGTGCATGAGGGTCGAGGAGGAGCTAGTTAGCTATATCGTCCAGACGACGCTGAAGAATCGCGCCGAAGAATTGAAGACCCTCGAGCGCGATACAACTTTGCTGGCAAAGGTGGCACCACCGTTTCCGCGCCTCACGTATGACTCAGCCGTTGAAATCCTTCACCGGGACGGCGTATCCATCGAGTGGGGCGATGATTTCGGGGCTCCCCACGAAGTAGCCTTGGCGGAGCACTTCGAGAAGCCGGTCTTCGTCCACCACTATCCCACCCAATGCAAGGCCTTTTACATGGAGTTTGATCCTGAGCGACCGGAGGTTTGTCTCTCGGTGGACCTGCTGGCCACCGAAGGGTACGGTGAGATCATCGGTGGGGGGCAGCGCACCGCCAGCTACGAGTACCTGGAACAGCAGGTGAAGCAGCTTGGCATCTCTCGCCAGGCCTACGAGTGGTATCTCGATCTGCGGCGCTACGGATCGGTGCCGCACTCCGGCTTCGGCCTGGGGCTGGAGCGGACTGTGGCCTGGATCTGCGGCGTGAAGCACATCCGGGAGACGATTCCCTTCCCGAGGATGCTGGGACGTATGTATCCATAGGTATCGCCATATTGCTCAATTTACAGGAACGAAACTCGATAGTCCACTTGCTGTCGCCCACTTCCCCAGAGGATGCCCTCACTGCTTACTACGCCCTCTATCATAAACGGACGCAGCTCTTCATTCACGGCCAGGAGATCGTGGTCGGCTTCCTGGCCGTCTGTCAAACCGCGCATGACCTGTTCACTCCGCTGGTGGTGATGCGGGCCGACTCCGACGACGTGCTGGCCGCTCTGCTATTCGAGCACCTGGACGAGGGACGGGAGTACCTCTTCGCCGCCAAAGTACAAACGGCCTCGGTCTTGAAGCGATGTCTCGTCACCTGGGATGAACATTACAACTCGATCTACACTGTTGATGGAGAGAGCTTCCGACCGGATTTTCGTCACGTGGTCGAAAAGGTGGTCAGGGAAGACCGCTTCCCTCGCTTCGAGATCAGGGACGGCGAGACCGTGATTGCAGCCGCAGGCACAAACTGGCGCTCGCCTTACTTTGCCGAGGTCGGCGTCTGCACCCAGGAGGGTTACTGGGGACGAGGCCTGGCTAAGGCAGCCGTCTCTGCCTGCACTTCTGAATTGCTGAAAGAGGGGATCAAGCCCCTCTACATCGTTGCCGAGGGCAACGCCGCTTCGATTCGGGTCTGCGAAGCTCTTGGCTATCGTTTCTCTGGCTACAGGGAGTTCTCTTGCCTAGGCAGGCTGAGAATGGGGAACCTTTTGAAGGCTACCAACGTCCAATATGGTGGAAGAGGAAAATACCTCTCCGTAAAAAACTAGGGGGAAAGGAGATTTCAGTCATGTCTAAAAGAGTTACCATCAGTCTGCTAGTTTGCCTGGTGTTGCTGGCCGTAGCGGTTGGCTGCGCACCCTCGGGCAACCCTGTTGAGACACCAAAGTCTATAGGGCGTAGCATCACCGTCGTTGGGGAGGGCAAAGCCTCGGTATCACCTGACGTGGCCGAGGCCAACATCGGCGTAGAGGTGCTGGCTCCCACGGTGAAGGAAGCCACTGAGGAGGCCAAGGAGCGAATGACGGCCATCGTGGCCGCGCTCCAAGAGGCGGGTATCGCCGAGAAAGACATCCAAACCTCTAACTACAGTATCTACTTCGAGCGCTACCCAGAGATCAGGCCCATGGTCGAAGCAGAGCCACTGGAAGCAGAGGGCAGCTATCGAGTCTCGAACATGGTACGGGTTAAGATCCGCAACCTGGACAGAATAGGCACCGTTCTAGACAAGGTAATCGAAGCTGGGGCCAACAACGTCTACGGCGTCAACTTCACCGTGGACGATCCCAGTGAAGTGAGGAGTGAGGCCAGAGGCAAAGCCATTGCCGACGCCAGGGCCAAGGCACAAGAGCTGGCAGGCCTTAACGGAGTGGATTTGGGCGAGGTGCTCCAGATCAGCGAGGTCATCGGCGGGTCGTTTTCTACGGTCGGGATGTCCCTGGTCAGGGAATACGCCGGTGGAGCTGGCCCCATCTCCCCTGGCGAGCTGGAGTTCAGCGTGCAAATACAGGTGACCTACGCCATCGCGCCATAGCCGCAAAAGACCTCCCACAATCTATCCCACTTCTACACCGGGGCTATGCGTCCTAGAGGCTCATAGCCCTTTTTGGGATTTTGCATAAATGCAGAAATTGGGTTATAATAATATTAAACAGCAAAGGTAACATCGAAACGATAAGATAGGTAAAAAATGATTTCCTCGGATTATGTTTCTATAGGTATATATTGGTTTCTGGTCGTTATATGGGGCCTTATCGTTCTGGTGTTCCTGACGAGATATGAGCAGCCCAAGGCCCAGGAGCCCAGGGTTGCCGCTATCGCCAGAGTCATCCTGCTTCTGGGATTTGCAACCCTGGCCATTGATAGCCTCTTCTTCAGTGTTTGGTTTACGGCCAAAGATGAAGCGTCCAAGACCAACCTGTTTACGACCCTGATGCAGAGCGAGTATCTTCTCATTCCAAAGGTTGCTCTGCTCGTAGCTGCCATCGCTGTGCTTTTCATGGTATGGAGACAACGGATAAGAGAAATTGACAAGGAAACAGAGAACCTAAGAAAAATCTCCGCTCTCAATGCCATCGCGGCCACAGTCAGCCAATCTCTGGATCTAGAGGAGATTCTGAATAGCACCCTGGAAAAAGTGCTAGAGGTGATGAGGATAGAGACGGGCGCTATAGCTTTGGTGAACGAGCAGGCCGAGGAACTGTCTTTTGCCGTTCAGCGTGGCTTTCCTGAGGGACTGCTCCACGAAGCAGCTCCGCTGAGATCAGGGCAAGGACTGACCGGGCGGGCAGCGCAGTCAGGAGAACCGATCTTGGTAGAGGACATCTCCGAGGAAGCTGGCCTCTCGGGGGTAGAGTTGGAGATGAAAGAAGAAGGATTTCGGTCTTTTGCCTGCATACCGTTAGGGGCTAAGGAAAAAGTGCTTGGTGTGATGGACATCACCAGCCACGATATCCGCCAATTCTCTCACCAAGATGTGGAGTTGCTTACTTCTATAGGCAATCAAATCGGGGTGGCCATTGATAATGCCCGGCTTTTCCACGACTTGAACGAGGCGTATGAGGACCTGGCAGCAACGAAGGCCCGGCTTTTTCAATCGGCTAAGCTCTCGGCGGTTGGGGAGTTTGCCGCCGGCATCGCCCACGAGATCCGCAACCCCTTGACGACCATCATCGGCGATGCCCAGTTGCTGATGGCCGATATGAAGCCAGGCCAACCGGAATACGAGTCCCTCAAAGCCATCGAACGGTCAGGACGGCGGGCCAGCAAAGTGATTGGGAATCTGTTGTCCTTCTCCCGCCAGGAGGAGTATGAACTGATTCCCACAGATATAAACGCAACCATTAATAACGCGCTCTCTCTCATCGCCTATCAGATCGAGAGATCTAATATCACTATAATAAAAGACCTGGCGGCAGATTTGTCTTTGGTGCTAGGCAGCACCCATCACCTCGAAGATGTTTGGATTAACCTGCTGATCAACGCAAGAGACGCCATACCCGCCAAGCAAAAGGGTGAGATTCGCATCACCTCCCGACTGGATGGGTCTGGCAAGGCCGTCCAGGTGCTTATCTCAGATACCGGCGTTGGTATCCCCAAAGCCAACCTGGAGAGGGTATTCGAACCTTTTTTCACGACCAAGGATGTGAACGAGGGCACGGGTTTAGGGTTATACATCACCTATAAAACCATTGAGCGGCACAATGGACTTATCGAGTTAGACAGCGAGGAAGGAAAGGGGACGACTGTCACTGTGACCTTGCCGATAACAAATCAAGTCTTTGTCGAAGAACAGGATTAATCTTTGTGGGAGGTAACCCATGGCCCGCATCCTAGTTGTTGATGACGATCGAGATGTTGCTGGGACAGTAGAGCGTACCCTTCGGCGCAGAGACCATGAGGTGACTGTCGCCTACAGCGGCGCTCAGGCTCTGCAACTGATCCAAAAACAGTGCCCCGACCTGGTGGTGCTGGATATCATGATGCCCCGTATGAATGGCATCGAAGTCTGCCAACGCATCCGCACTCTCCCCAACGTGGCTTCGGTGCCCATCCTGTTCCTGACAGCCAAAGGCAAAATCGAGGATAAGATCGAAGGCTTCGAGGCCGGGGCCGATGACTACCTGACGAAGCCCTTTGACCTCCGAGAGCTAGAGTTGCGGGTGAGGGCCCTTCTGCGCCGCAGTATGCCCAGTGAGGCGCCCAAAGCCCCCTTGGAAGTTGGCACCCTCTCCCTCGATCCCCGCACCTTCAAGCTGAACGTGGATGGCCACGTTCTTCTCCTTACCCCGGTAGAGTTTGAGCTGCTCTATTACCTGATGGAACACGCCGGGGAGGTCATCTCCACCGAGAAATTGCTGCAAGAGGTGTGGGAATATCCCCCCGGCACAGGCGACCCTAACCTGGTCAGAGCTCATATCAAGAACATCCGGGCCAAGATCGAACCCGCACCCGAGGATCCCATTTATATCAGAACTATTTCTCGCCACGGCTACGTAGTCTCTGGATAGCGATTTCTACCACTGCTGGCCCTCCAGCGACCTCGGCTCCGACCGTTCCCAACAGCGGCCAAAGCTATCCGACAATCCAAAACCTTCCCGTCAGACGCTAGTCCACCATAGGACTAGCGTCTGTTTTTTGTGGGGAGATTAGGCCAGGGTATAGAATCCACACTATCCCTTTGAACACGGAGCAGTCTTACCGTGATCCCCATCTCTTTCATGACAAATTCATGCCAAATTAACGTTCCTTTCACCCAAAACCTGGACGCAATTTGTTATAATAAAGGCAGTTCAGAAAATTTACGACCGTTTCGTCCGCTTTTGGATAGCTCTTCGGCGGGCCAGGAAAGGAGGTGTGAAAATGGCGGAGAATAGGACGGCGCTCATGACTGCCAGGGAAGCTGCGAAGTACCTACGGGTGAGCATGTTCACCCTGAGCAGGATGGAGAGCAATGGTGGATTGGTGCCTTATCGCACTCCTGGGGGGCATCGCAGGTACAGCCTCAGGATGTTGAACCAATACCTCAACGATAGCCGCAGGGCTTCCCGCTCTCGCCGATAGGGGAAGGACAAGCCAGACGTGAAACGTGAAGACGTGTTGTGTGTGCGTATTCCGTGCCAGGTAATTCACGTCTGACGTTTCACGTATCCCCTGCCAGGAAATCAGATACCGGTTTGGTAAGTTTGTTTAGTGGCACGGGGGGCATCAGGGTGGCAAGCCAGGCGAGCCGGGGAACGACGTTCACTGCCAGCTTGCCGGTCCGCCAACAGTCAGCAGGAGGGTGATATGGCGGAAGAGGAAATGATCATCCTTACAGCGAAAGAGGCCGCTGAGTATCTGCGGGTGAGCCTATACACTCTGAGGAGGATGGAGAGCGATGGGAGTTTGATTCCCTACCGTACTCCAGGTGGCCATCGCAGGTACAGCCTCAGGATGCTGAACGAATATCTTGAAAAGAGCCGCCTATCGTCTCAGCGCCGATAGTCGGAGAATGTGTCTGCACTCCAGTAGCTAAAGGCGGTCAGAGGTCTTGTCTTAAAAGTAGGGGTGCGCTCTGGCGGTCGCTCCTGGAAGCAAGCACGAGAGCTATTCTGATGTTAAAAGAAATTACGGCCTATTTCGGGAGGCACGCAGGATGGAGGATCAAGGTGGGGCAAAAGAGCTGCTATTTATGGATGAATTAGTAGAACTGCGCCAACGGGTCGCCGAATTGGAGGTGATGGGCATGGAGCGCCAACGGGGCGCCGAATTGGAAATTGTGGATGACGAGCGCCAGTGGGGAAAAGCAGCGCTGCCGGAATACCCAGAACGACTGCAAGAGATGGCTCTGGACAGGGTTATCATGAACAAGCACATTTTGATCGTCGAGGACAGCCTCACCCAGGCTGCCAAGCTAAAGGACTTGCTCCAGAAGCATGGTTACTGGATCACGGTTGCTACCAATGGCCAAGAGGGCCTCGCTTCAGCGCGTGAGCGTAGGCCGGATCTCATCATCACCGACATTCTCATGCCGGTGATGGATGGCTATGAGATGTGCCAGGCGATCAAGCATAACAGAGTGCTCAAGGATATTCCGGTTATACTGCTCACGGTGTTATCGAACACGGAAGACGTTATCAAGGCCCTCAAAGCTGGGGTGGATTACTATCTCACCAAGCCGTACCATGAAAATCATCTCCTATCCCAAGTTGAATCTGCTCTTGCAAGGCCGGTTCGACAGACAAACAATGGGGCGGAAGAGGAGTTGGAGGTCATCTTGGGGGGCAAACGTCATGTCCTGACCTCAGGCCGTCAGCAGATATTGAATCTTCTTCTTTCCACGTATGAAAACGCTGTCCAGCAAAACCGCAAGCTTACCAAGGCGCAGCGCGAGCTACAAGAACTCAACGAGAAACTTCAACAGGAAATCATTGAGCGCAAGCAGGCGGAGGAGGAGATTCGGCGGCTGAAAGACTTCAACGAGGGCATCGTCCAGAACATGGCCGAAGGCATCGCGGTGGAGGACGCGGAGGGCCGCATTATCTTCATCAATCCGGCCGCGGCTGACCTGCTGGGCTACTCGCCCGAAGAGCTGGTGGGCCAGCACTGGATGGTCATCGTCTCGCCCGGTCAGCACCCCAGCGTCCAGGCGGCCTACGAACGGCTCATGCACGGCGAAGCCGACCGCTACGAATTACAGCTTGTCCGCCAGGACGGCACACTGGTTCCCGTCCTGGTCAGCGGCAGCCCCCGGGTGGAGGAAGGTCGCTTCGCTGGCACCCTGTCCGTTTTCACCGACATCACCGAGCACAAGCAGGTGGAGAAAGACCTTCAGCAAAGTCTCGAGAGATTGGAAAGAACATTCAATGAAACGGTCCAGGCTCTGGCATCGGCGATCAGGACGAGGAATCCCTACACGGCTGGCCATCAGCGGCGGGTAACCCAACTGGCCTGTGCCATCGCCGGGGAGATGGGCCTTCCCGATGAGCAGATCGAAGGGATCCGCGTGGCAGGGCTGATTCATGACATCGGCCAGATAAGTGTACCCCTTGAAATTCTCAGTAATCCCAATGGGATAAGCGAGCTCGAGTACGGCATCATTAAGGCTCACCCCCAGATCGGTTACGACATATTGAAAGCGGTGGAATTTCCCTGGCCGGTGGCCGAAATCGTGCTTCAACATCACGAGAGGCTAGATGGCTCTGGGTATCCTCAAGGGCTGTCGGGTGAGGAGATTATGCTGGAAGCAAGAATCCTGGGCGTGGCTGATGTCGTTGACGCTATGGCCTCTCATCAGCCTTACCGAGCGGCTCGCGGTTTAGATAAGGCCCTGGAGGAAATATCGCGGAATAGGGGCGTCCTTTATGATCCTGGGGCGGTAGGCGCTTGCTTGAAGCTCTTCAAACAGAAAGGGTTCAAGTTCGAACGAGAGACGAGGGATGGCGATCAACTTGGCTGGCTAACAGGTGACGTGCACCGTCAGGCTGACAGTTTGGCGAACTGAGGAGGGAAGATGGAGAAAGAGGCATTAGGTTATAGTCTGGAGGAAAAGATCGCCGAACTGGAGGAAGTCAACACTGCGTTGCTGTCCAGAGAGGAGGAACTCGTCGCTCTCAACAAGATCAGCGTCGAAGTCAACCCGTCACTTGATCTGCAGGAAATCCTGGAGAGAGCCCTGGATATTGTGTTGTCTTCGCTGGGATTAGAGACGGGGTTTATCTTCTTGTTTAATGAAGCCAGAGGTGAGTTTGTATTAAAAGCTCAGCAGGGAATGAAGGGGCAATTCACCCGAGAGGCGATCACTATGAAGGCCGGACACGATTTCCCGGCCGTGACCCCTGAGCTGGACAGTCTCATCGTGGTACAGGAAATCTCCGAATATCCTCGGCTCGGCAGGTTCCTGCGAGACAGAGAGGGGTTTCACTCCTACATCAGCGTGCCCCTGAGCGCCAATGGGGACCTGTTGGGAATCATGAATGTCTTCAGCCGAGGCTGCACTCCAAACTCTCAAGAGGTCAACTTGCTGGTGACCATCGGCCAGCAGATCGGGACGGCCATTGAGAACGCGCGGACGTTTCGGAGTGTGGTTCGTGCCAAGAAGGAGTGGGAAGAGACCTTCGACGCTATCACCGAGGGTATCTTCATGCTGGACGAAGAATTCAACATCCTCCGCGTAAACGTCGCCTTTGCCAGGATGTTGGGCACTACACCAGCCAAGCTCATTGGCCAGAAATGCTACCGAGTCTTACACGATCGGGACGAACCTCCCGCCTACTGCCCTCAGATTGAGACGATGCGGACAGGGGAGCCTCAGGCCGTCGAGGTGAGGGAGCCTACACTGGGCAAAGACTTTCTCTTGTCTAGCTATCCCTTGCGGGATCCGGAGGGCAATGTGGACAGGCTGGTGCAAATCGTCCAGGACATCACTCTGCGAAAACAACTGGAGGTCCAGCTCGCCCAGGCCGAGAAGCTTTCGGCCATTGGGCGATTGGCCCAGGGGATTGCCCACAACCTCCTCACTCCGCTAACGGTCATCAAGGGCAGAACTCAGCTTATTTTCGAAGAGGCACGGGATTGCTTCGAGGAGACTCTGCCATCCCTCCTGAGCCAGAAGGCTGGCCGTAAGCTTGAGATGCCCCCCGAAATTACCGAGATATATGAAAATGTACGTCAGGAGCTATTCGCCATTGAGCGGGGGAGCAAAACCATGGAGGAGATCATTGATAACCTGATGTACAAGAGCCGACGGGAGCAAGAGGAACACAAGCAGTTGGTTGACATCAATGATCTGCTGTGGCAGGAGTTGAAGTTCTTGAACGGGGATCCGCGCTTCAAACACTATATTGAGAAGGCTTACAATTTCCAAGAGGGACCCCTGTACATTGAAGGCATTTACAGCGACTTCAGCCAGTCCTTTTCCAACCTCATCAGCAACGCCATAGACGCTATGGAAGGCTGCGAGAAGCCGGTGCTCACCATTACGACGCGCGGTGACGATGAGTACATCTACATTGACTTCCACGACACAGGAGTAGGTATCCCGCCGGAGAACATCCCCCACCTTTTCGAGCCCTTCTTCACCACCAAGCCCCTCAGTGGGGGGACCAACACAGGGACAGGATTGGGGTTGCACAGTTGTTATCAACTCCTGAGCCCCTACGGGGCCAAGTTCGAGGTCAAGAGCCAGCCAGGTAATACTACCTTTACAGTGAAGATGCTGCGGCAGTGAGTGCCAGCCTGTTGTCTAACTCCAATACCGTCAAAAAAGACCTCGGAGGTTTATCCAGACCTCCGAGGTCTTAAAGTTGGCTAAGCCTTACGGCGGCGGCCACTTCGCTTTTGAGGCCGCGCTCCGCCACGGTAGCTGGGGGCAATGATGGCGAAGACGGTGCAGCGGGAGAAGTCCAGAATGCGGGAACTGAGGCGGGGATTCGTCTTCTCGAACTCCTCTACCGACTCTTGCATGGTGATCACGGTGGGCAAGCGGGCGTTGTAGCGGTGATTGAAAAGCTGAAAGAGCTTCTCCTGAGCCCATTTCGTGGAGCTCTGGGTGCCCAGGTCGTCGAGGATCAAAAGGGAGGCATTGCGCACTTCTTCGAAACGCTGGTCGTACGAAACCAGGCTCTGGGGGCTGAAGGTGGCTCGCAGGTGGTCGAGGAGATCAGGCACCACGACGAAGAGGGCCGAATAGCCCCGGTCCTGCCGATAGTTGGCAATGGCTGCCGCGAGGTGGGTTTTGCCGCAGCCGTAAGGCCCGGTGAAGACCAGCCAATCCGCTGGATTCTCGGCGTATCCTTTGGCGATAGCGAAGGCCCGCTTGAGGTTCTCGTGCTCCTCGCCAGGAAGCTCGTGAGCTCGCAGGTCGAAGGTCTGGAAGGTCTTGTCGCCGTGGAGGGAGAGGCTGGAGAGCTCTGATTGATCCTGGCCCACCCCGCTGCGGCGGAAGTCGGGAGCCAGGATGGTGACGATCTCCGCCAGGTCGGGGTCCACCAGCCGCGAGCGAAGCCGCAGGTCAATTTCCTCCAACTCACGGTTGGTGGTAATTACTGTGGGCAGTCGGGCGTTGTAACGATGGTTTAGTATCTGGTAGAGTTTCTCCTGGGCCCAGGGAGTGGAGCTCTGGGTGCCCAAATCGTCGAGGATCAGCAGGGGAGCATCGCGCACTTCCTCGAAGCGCTCGTCAAAGGTGACCTCGCTGGTGGGGGCAAAGGTGGCTCGCAGGTGGTCGAGGAGATCGGGCACCACCACGAAGAGAACAGGCTGCCCATCAGCGATGCAGTAGTTGGATATGGCCGCTGCCAGGTGGGTCTTACCGCAGCCATAGCCCCCTTTGAGAACCAGCCACCCTACTGATTTCTGGGCGAAGTGTTTAGCGCGCTCGCAGGCTCGCCGCAGGTTCTCGCGCTTCTGGGTGTTGAGCCCGACGCCCTCAGGCTTGAAGCTCTGAAAGGTCATGCGGGTAAGCTGGCCCAACTGGCTCAAGTCCCGCAAGTCCGCCAGGCGCCTGGCCTCCAACTCCTCGATCTTACACTGGCAGGGGAAGAGC
>CAYNWI010000004.1:12650-15342 GCA_964400825.1 uncultured Anaerolineae bacterium
TTCTTCAGTGTTCGATGTAGTCGGCATACTTCCCTTCGATGTATCTACGGCGATCTTTTCCAGTACCTCTTCCAGCTTTTTCACTGTCCTTCCCCTCGGTTGCCCAGCGATCCAGAACGCTGCGCACGTACCGCCAACTACGAGCATTGTGCTCCACGGCTATCCTGAAGGCCTCCTCGATCCAGTCGGCGGGGTAAGTTTTCTCGGCGTCCCTGAGCTCCTCGGCGATGAGGGGTGTGAGCAGGCCGATGTTCTGTTCGTAGAGGACGAAGATGTTGGGCCGTTCCACCTCCAGACGCACTTCGCTGGGCGTGACGATCGCCTCAAGCTCCAGCTCCCCGCGGAGAATCTTGTCCACCGTCCTGCGGCCAACGTCGGTGTTCATGAAGTACCAATCGTCCTGCTCGTCTCCATGCTGGGCCTGTCCTGAGCCTCGTCGAAGGGCCGTCACGTGGAGGAGAGTGCCCCGGGCCACGGCTCGCTCCAGAGCTTGCCTCAGGCGCTCCTCAGGCTCCTGTCCCGTCTCTTTGAGCCCGCCCAGCAGCACCCCATCGGCCTCGAGTTCTCGTCGGCTCACGTATCGGGGGTAGCCCCTCTTGTGGTGCAGCAGCCAGAAGATGTGCAGAGTCACCTTCAGCTCGGCCAGGTCATCAATGGCCGGCAGGAGCTTGCTAAAGAATAGATTGGGCAAGGGGGTGAAGTGCACCTTGCCAGCAGGAAAACCAGAAAAGCTTTTCATCGCCTAACGCATTCAGGTGCCAGGCACTTTCACCGAGGATTCACAGCAAAAGTGCTTCTCAAATTGTCCTCGACGCTGGGGCAGATGGCTTTTTCGGAAGTGCCGGGCACCTTTTCAGCCTAGTTCTTCCTGAAAAAGTTCTAATTCGTGGAACTGCGCCAGTTCTTTCTTAAAGAACAGAGGGATTTTGCCCGTGGGGCCGTTGCGGTGTTTGGCCACGATGACGTCAGCTATGTTCTTCCGCTCTGTATCAGAATCGTATATTTCCTCACGGTAGATGAACATCACCACGTCCGCATCCTGCTCAATAGAGTTGTGGATGATAATGTCTCCGGCCACGAAGTTATGGTGCTCCGGCACCTCCAGGTCATATACATCTTCAACTCCGATGGGTTCAATGACTGCTACTCGATCCCAGTAGACGTCACTCGTAGCAAGTCGCAGTAGGGCTTCGCTTTGAGTAAGTGGAAGTACAATGTGCTCTCCCACCTCTAGTTGATCAAGCCGCTTCCACCCGGTTAAGGTGCGGAACTTGTGGTTCGTCGTGGCCCGGATTCCATGCCCAAGCTGTGTTCTCAGATGGTATACCGGCTTGTCTCCGGTATACCATGCCTTCCGCGCCACAGTCGGCTCCAGTTGCCAAGTTGCCTCATTCAATGCCATCACCGGTACTGAACCGCCATCTTCGGCCAATTCACGGATAGGCACTCGACGACCGTCGGTCAATTGTACTAGCGTGTCACCTGTTACACAACCACTTTCGCGAAGGTCGGAGAGGATGGGCAGGTGATCCTTACGGGCTTCGACGGCGCGGGATAGTTGGGAGACAGCCACCACAGGCACGTTCAACTCCCTAGCTAACCCTTTGAGTGCGCGAGAGATATCCGAAATCTCCTGAACACGATTCTCCGACCGGGTGTCTCCTCGCATCAACTGGAGGTAATCAACGATGATAAGATCGAGACCATGCTCAGCGTGGAGGCGGCGGGCCTTGGTTCGCATCTGCAAGGCGGAGATGGAGGGCGTGTCGTCAATGAAGATGGGAACCTCCGACAGGATGCCTGTTGCCTCGACGAAGAGGGGCCACTCATTTTCTTTGAGGTCGCCCAGGCGCAATCTTTGGGAATCTATGCCCGTCTCGGCCGAGATGAGTCGCTGCACTACCTGCTCGGCACTCATCTCCAGGCTAAAGAGAGCTATGCGCTGGTTGAACTTACGGGCGGCGTTTTGAGCGACGGAGAGGGCTAATGACGTCTTGCCCATGGATGGCCTTCCAGCCACTATTATTAGATCAGAGGGCTGAAGACCTCCCAACAACTTGTCCAGCAGGGGGAAGCCTGTGGGGATGCCGATGAGCTCGCCACGGTGTTGATACAGGTAGTCTATCCGATCATAGTAGCTCCCGATTATTTGTTTTATCGCCACCAGGTCGCGAGCGATGTGGCGCTGAGAGACCCCGAACAGCACCTGCTCAGCTCTGTCCACCACCTCATCCACGTCTTCGGTGTCTTCGTAGGCAATGGCCGCGATCTGCCCCGCCGCGTTAATCAGTCGGCGAAGGATGGCTGTGCGCTCCACGATGCGGGCATAGTACTCCGCGTGGATGGCCGTGGGCACGGCATTGATCAGAAAGGTAATGTAGGCTGCCCCGCCTATCTCTTCCAGTTGGCCGCGCCGCTCCAGCTCGTCGCAGAGGGTGACGAAGTCGGCTGGCTCCCGCCGGTTGTGGAGGTCTCTGATGGCATCGTAGATCCAGCCGCTTTTCTCCCGATAGAAATCCTCAGGCTCGAGAAAGGAGGCCACTTTGAATATCGCATCGGGATCTAAAAGAAGCGATCCCAGGGCTGCATCTTCCGCTTCGGTGTTATGAGGCGCCATTCTCTCTGATTTATTCATCGTCTCACCATCATAGGAAGTTGGGAGTTTCGGGTTCGGGGTTTCGAGTTGAATGAA
>CAYNWI010000004.1:15442-22072 GCA_964400825.1 uncultured Anaerolineae bacterium
TCGAGATCAAGGGTTTCAACGAAATCGCGGAAGACCGATAGCTCTGCTTCATCAGGGGAAGGGCCTATCCCTTCATCGGGCGTTATGGCGGCTCGCTCCATCACCGGCTCGGCCACGAAGATAGGGGCTTTGGCCCGCACGGCCAGAGCGATGCTATCGCTGGGGCGGGAATCTATCTCCAGGGGCTGGCCGTTGTTGTCCAGGACGATGCGGGCATAGAAGGTGTCATCGCGCAGCTCGTTTACCAGGACATGAGACACTCTAGCTCCCACCGCGGTGATGACCGCTTGCAGCAGGTCGTGGGTGAGAGGGCGAGCCAGCTCGACCTGCTGTAATTCGAGAGTAATGGCCTCAGCTTCGAAGGGGCCAATCCAGATAGGCAAATACCTTTCGCTATCTACATCTTTGAGGATTACCACCCGATGCTGAGACATCAGACTCGCTCTTATGCTGTCAACGGTTACCTGGATCATTCTCGCTGCCTCCTCTCCTACTCGTCCTTATGAAGCGACTGCCGTGTCTTGGTCTTTTTGATTATACCACAACAGCCCAGAGCACACAAATTGTCTTGGTCTGATGATTCTTTTCAATCTCGCAAAATTGTTGTATAATTATCCCCGGAGGTGGCCGAAGATGATACAAGGACAGAAAACAAAACTCAGGGCGATAGAGCGGGAAGACCTGCCCACCTTTGTCCGTTGGCTTAACGATCCGGAGGTGCGGCAATACCTGGCCATGTACATGCCGATGTCAATGGCCGAAGAGGAGAAATGGTTCGAGCGTCAGGTGGAGAACCAGGATGGACGGATCTTTGCCATTGAGACCGCGGACGGCGCGCACATCGGCAACATCGGGTTGCACGACTTCGACTGGAAGAACCGCAAGGCGCTGTTGGGCATTGTCATCGGCGAGAAGGAGTATTGGGGCCTGGGCTACGGTAGCGATGCCATCAGGGCCCTGCTGGGCTTCGCCTTCGGCGAGATGAACCTGCATCGCGTTTATCTCACCGTCTACAATTACAATGGGCGGGCCATCCGCTGCTACGAGAAGTGTGGCTTTCAGCACGAAGGCCAGCTACGAGAGGCCCGCTTCGGAGATGGGCGGTATCACGATGAGTTGATGATGGGCATCCTGCGGGAGGAGTTTGAGGCCGGTCAGTCGGGAGGGCAGGAAGGGTGAAGGAAATCACAGTGAAGATGTACGGGGAGCTGGCGATCTTTGGAGGTTCAGGTAACCCGGCCCTGACCCAGGGGATTTGTGATTACCTACAGGTTTCCCAATCGCGGGCGGAAATCATAGACTTTCCAAACGAGAACATTTTCATCAGGTTGCGCCAAAGTGTCCGCGGGCGGGACGTTTTCCTCATCCAGCCCATCTGCTCGCCAGTGAACAGAAACGTCATGGAACTCCTGATCATGATTGATACCTTGAAGCGAGCCTCCGCGGGGCGCATCACTGCGGTGATACCCTTTTATTCCTATGGCCGCAGCGATAAGAAAGACCAACCCCGCGTGCCCATCACCGCCCGCCTCATCGCCGATTTGATCACCGTGGCAGGGGCCGACCGCTGGATAACCATTGACCTTCATGCCGGCCAGATTCAGGGGTTCTTCAGCATCCCGGGCGACGAGATAACGGCTTTCAACATCCTCAGCGATTACCTCCTGAAGAAGAACCTGCGCGATGCTGTGGTTGTCGCCGCCGACCTGGGATTCGCCAAAAAAAGCCGCAACTTCGCCGAGAAGCTGGGGTTACCATTGGCTTTCGTGGAAAAACGTCGCAGCCTCACCGATGCGCACAGCGAAGCTCTGACCCTCATAGGCAAAGTGCAAGACAAGAACGTGATCATCGTTGACGATGAGGTGGACACAGCGGGGTCAATGGCGGAAGCCGTGGCCATCGTCAAAGACCACGGCGCTAGAGACATCTACGCCAGCTTCACCCACCCCATATTCTCCCCGCCAGCGGTGGAGCGGCTGCGGAAATGTGGGATCAAAGAGATGGTCACTACGGACACCGTCCCCATCCCGCCTGAGAAGATGTTGCCCAACATCACCGTCCTCTCCGTGGCCCCTCTGCTGGGCGAGGTCATCCGCCGTGTCCACCTGGGGATCTCGGTGGGTGAGTACATGAAGGATGTGCCTGGGTAGACCATGTTTAGAAATCTGCTGAGCAAAGTTATCGGAGACCCTAACGAACGGGAGCTGAATAGGCTGCGGCCCTTGGTCGAACAAATCAACGCTCTTGAGCCTGAGTTCGAAGCTCTGTCCGATGAAGAGCTGCGTGGCAAGACGGCGGAATTCCTCGGCCGGCTCCAGGCTGGCGAGTCCCTGGACGGTCTCGTGGTAGAAGCCTTCGCCGCGGTGAGGGAGGCGTCCAAGCGCACCACAGCCATGCGCCACTTCGACGTGCAACTGATGGGCGGCCTGGTGCTGCACGAGGGCAAGGTGGCCGAGATGAGAACCGGCGAGGGCAAGACCCTGGTCGCCACCCTGCCCCTCTACCTCAACTCTTTGGAGGGCCAGGGGTGCCACCTGGTCACGGTCAACGATTACCTGGCCAAGCGCGACACTCAGTGGATGGGCCCCATCTACCGCCTCTTGGGTCTCTCGGTGGGAGTCATCCAGCACGAGTCGGCCTTCCTCTTCGACCCTGAGTACCTGGCCGACGATGAGCGCTATCAGTACCTGCGGCCCGTGAGTCGCCGTGAGGCCTACCAGGCCGACGTCACCTACGGCACCAACCACGAGTTCGGCTTCGACTACCTGCGGGACAACATGGTGGTGGACCTCTCCCAGCAGGTGCAGCGAGGCTTCCACTACGCCATCGTAGACGAGGTGGACTACATTCTGATAGACGAGGCGCGCACTCCGCTCATCATCTCCGGCCCGGCTGAAGAACCGGACGCCAACTACCGCCGCATGGCCGATCTCGTCCCCCGCCTGCGGCGCGAGGTGGATTACGTCATGGACGAGAAGGACCGGGTGGTCACCCTCACTGAAGACGGAATCGAGAAGATGGAGCGGTGGCTGGGGGTGGATAACCTCTATTCCCCGGAGAACTTCGCCCTGACCCCTTACGTGGACAACGCCTTGCGAGCTCAGACCGTCTTCCATCGCGACCGCAACTACATCGTCAAAGACGGACAGGTGATCATCGTGGACGAGTTCACCGGCCGCCTGATGCACGGGCGGCGTTACTCGGAGGGACTGCACCAGGCCATTGAGGCCAAGGAAGGGGTGGAGGTGCAGCGGGAGAACCTGACCCTGGCCACTATCACCCTGCAGAACTACTTCCGCATGTACGAGAAGCTGGCGGGCATGACGGGGACAGCAGCCACCGAGGCCGAGGAGCTACACAAGATCTACGGCCTGGACGTGGTGGTGCTGCCCACCAACGTCGAGTACCGGGCTCTGGAAGGAGAGTTGATCACCCAGAAAGAGCGGCGAGACGGAGTGGAGGTAGTAACCTATCAGAACCCTGACAACAACGAGCTGTACTACAAGCGCCTTGATTACCCCGATCTGATCTACAAGAGCGAGGAGGCCAAATTCCGAGCCGTGGTGCGCGAGATCGAGGAACTGCATGAGCAGGAGCGGCCGGTGCTGGTGGGCACGGTCTTCATCGAGAGGTCTGAGATGCTCTCGGAGATGCTCAGGCGCAAGGGCATCCCCCACCAGGTGCTCAACGCCAAATACCACGAGAAGGAGGCGGTCATCATCACCCAGGCCGGCCGCCCCGGCGCGGTGACCATCGCTACCAACATGGCCGGCCGAGGCGTGGACATCAAGCTGGGGGGCGATGCGGAGGGGTTGGCCCGGGAGGACCTGCGTCGCCAGGGAGTGGACCTGACCACGGTCCCTAGAGAGCAGTGGGCTGAGGCCCTGGCCCAGTCAAAAAAGATTTGCGAACAGGCCCGCGAGAAGGTTTTGGAACTGGGTGGCCTCCACGTCCTGGGTACCGAGCGCCACGAAGCGCGGCGTATTGACAACCAGTTGCGGGGTCGCTCCGGGCGACAGGGCGACCCGGGCTCCTCCCGCTTCTACGTCTCCCTGGAGGATGACCTGATGCTCCGTTTCGGCGGGGAGAGGGTCAAGGGCTTCATGGAGTGGGCAGGGATGGAGGAGGACGTCCCCATCGAGCACGATTTGATCACCAAGACTATCGGGAATGCCCAGACCAAGGTAGAGGGCCACAACTTCGACATCCGCAAGCACCTCCTGGAATACGACGACGTGGTCAACAAGCAGCGGGAGATCATCTACCAGCAGCGCCACCAGGTGCTCAGCGAGGAGAATCTCAGGCCCATCATCAGCGATATGATCCACGAGGAACTGGCCAGCCTGGTGACCATGCATACTACTGGATACGCCGAGGATTGGGACCTGGAAGCCTTGCAGGCGTCCCTGCGAACCATCATGCCCCTGCCGCCTACTTTCACTCCGGCCCGTTGGGAGAAGCTAACGCCCAGGGAGATCGAGGAGCAACTCCTGGCCCTGGCCGAGCGGCTTTACGAGGAAAAGGAGCGCCAGCTGGGATCGGGGGACATGCGCCAGTTGGAGCGGCTGGTGATGTTGCGGTCGGTAGACAATCTATGGATCAGGCACCTCACTGGCCTCGATGATCTGCGAGAGGGCATAGGTCTCAGGGCTTATGGCCAACAGGACCCCTTACAGGCCTTCAAGAAAGAAGCCCACGAGATGTACGTGGATCTCTTGGCCGCCATCCAACGCGCCATAGTGGGAGACATCTACCGGGTCAGCTTGGTCAGGGAGCCGCAGCCGCGCCCCATGCGCGAGGCGCGCACCAACGTGGAGGCCCAGCGCGCCCCTCAGCCGGCCAGAACGGCCGGGGCCAGGGTCGGGCGCAACGACCCCTGTCCCTGCGGCAGTGGCAAGAAGTATAAACACTGCTGCATGCGCAAGGACCTGGCCGCGGCTCCCGGCGCCAGTGAAGAGAAGGCACCCCGCAGTCGGTCGAGGAGACGCCGCAAGCGCAGATAGAAGTTGGAGGTTGGAGGTTGGAAATTGGGACTTCCCTCCCAAAGTTGGGGGGGCCGAGGGGGGGCTTGAGGTATGACCATAGCAACTTTCGCTCAATTGATGGAGGAAGCTAGAAAAGTAGGCCCCAGGACAGTGGCTATCGCCGCCGCCCAGGAAAAGGAAGTGCTCCTGGCAGCCCGGGACGCGGAGACGCAAGACCTTTGCGAGTGCATCCTGGTAGGGGACCGGGCCGCCATCACAGGCATCGCCCAGGAGGACTCCATAGACATCCGCCGCATGATGATCATCCACGAGCCGGAGCCGAAGCAGGCGGCGCGCAAGGCCATGGAGTTGGTGCGACTGGGACACGCTCAGATGGCCATGAAGGGCAAGATCGAGACGGGAGATTTCCTGCGGGCCGCGCTGGACAAGGAGGTGGGACTGCGGGTGGGTCGCCTCTTGACCCACGTGGGTATCTTCGAGATTCCCGGCTTCGACCGGCTCATCTTCATCAGCGATGCCGGGGTGGTGGTGGCCCCCACCATGGAGCAGAAGATCGAGATCGTCCAGAACGCCATCTACGTTGCCCAGCGCCTGGGAGTGGAGCAGCCGAGGGTGGCCATCCTGGCCGCTACGGAGATGGTCAATCCCAAGATACCCACCACCCTCGACGCCGCCAACCTTTCCAAGATGGCCGACCGGGGGCAGATCAAAGGCGGCCTCATAGATGGCCCCTTGGCCCTGGATAACGCCATCTCCCTGGAATCAGCCCAGATCAAGGGCATCAAGAGCGAGGTTGCTGGCCGGGCCGACATCCTGATCCCTCCCGACGTCGAGGCGGCCAACGTTCTGGCCAAGGCCATCACCTATTTCGCCAAAGGGAACATGGCGGGGGTTGTAGTGGGCGGCAAGTCTCCCATCATAGTGGCCTCCCGCTCCGATCCTCACCAGACCAAACTGGTGTCTATGGCTTTAGGAGTGCTGCTGGCGACGCGAGAATAAGCCGTCGCCCGGCCAGGTGATGGGACAAATACTGCCAACTTAGGAGGACAACTATGCATCGAATCTACGGTATTGTGCTGTTTGTTGTCGGAGTGGGGTTCTTGATAACAGGTGGCTATCTATTGTATACAGGATATTATATGAATAGCAAACTTGTTGTGGATTGGCAAAACATATTATTTGCTGCCGGGGTCTGTTTATTTGGATACTTGCTGGCTATAGCAGGGTACAGGATGTCCAGAGAAGAGCGTTTCTGAGAGACCAAAAGACAGGCACTCATCGGCTGACACTTCACGGCGACTGCACCATCGCGCGTTGTAATCGAGGTTGGTTTCGCGTTTGTGAGCCGTGTTTCTGGGGGCTGGTCGTTGTGAAGCCGTGCGGTGGCTGAGCGCCGATCATTTAGCGCGCAAATGCGTCTGCCAATCAGGAGGAGCAACTATGCTGAATCAAGTCTATGGTCTTGTGATGTTCCTGGCCGGAATAGGTTTCATAGCGCTGGGCGCCTATTTGCTGTATATGGTTGGTATCTTGGGTTGGGAAGACATGGTGATCATTGGCGGGATATGCCTATTTGGGTATGCGCTGACGACCACGGGTTACAGGATGTCCAGAGGGGCTCGCTTCTGACTAATTGATGGTCTCC
>CAYNWI010000004.1:22172-24283 GCA_964400825.1 uncultured Anaerolineae bacterium
ACAGCGTGGTTATTAAGAATTTCGTCGAGCTCGTTGCAATGGCTAAGAGAAAAGGCTCAAGGCGAGTGGCAGTTGTTGCCCCCCACGAGCCAGCCACCCTGCTGGCCGTAAGCGAGGCCCAGAAGGAGGGTCTGGCTTATCCTGTCTTGGTTGGCGACTCGGCGGCTATAGCGGGGATCGCCGAGGAAAGCGGCCTTGAGCTGGCTGGCATGACCGTGGTGAATGAGCCTCATCCTAAATTGGCCGCGCGTCGGGCCGTGGAGCTAGTCAAAAACGGCCTGGCGGACCTGGTCATGAATGGCCTGGCCCAGCCCCGCTATCTCTTTGAGGCTGCCCTGGATAGGGAGAAGGGTTTGCGCACAGGCCGCCTCTTGACCGATGTCGGCGTCTTCGAGATCCCAGGCCTTGAGCGGCTGCTCCTGGTCAGCGACATCGGCCTGGTGGTCTCGCCCACGCTGGAGCAGAGGGCGGCCATCATCCAGAACGCTATCGAGGTCGCTCATCAGTTGGGCGTCACGGAGCCTAAAGTAGCGGTCCTCGCAGCCACGGAGACGGTCAACCCCAAGATCCCCTTGAGCCTGGATGCGGCTAACCTCTCCAAGATGTCCCAGCGGGGGCAGATCAAGGGCGGCATCGTGGATGGTCCCCTGGCCCTGGACATCGCTATCTCCCCCCACTCGGCGCAGGTAAAAGGCGTCGGGGGTGAGGTGGCCGGCCAGGCCGATATATTGATCGTGCCCGACATTGAGGCGGGCAACCTGCTGGCTAAGACCATCACCTACTTTGCCAAAGGCGCAATGGCCAGCGTAGTAGTAGGGGGCCAGTGTCCCCTGGCCATGCCCTCCCGCGCCGACCCGCCGGAGGCCAAACTCGTCTCCCTGGCCCTGGGGGTGCTGCTGGCTTGAGCGAAGCGGCGAATTAGCGAATCAGCGAATCAACAACTCAGTAAATCAACAAGGAGGTTGTAAACGTGCCAGAGTTTTCCATCAATGAAGAAGGAGGAAGCGCATGATTGAGATCAGAATACACGGCCGCGGCGGCCAGGGGGCGGTTATCGCCTCCAAGGTGCTTGCGGCTGCCGTCTTTAAAGAAGGCAGATACGTGCAGTCTTTTCCAGCCTTCGGGGTGGAGCGACGCGGCGCGCCAGTTATGGCTTTCACCCGCATTGACGAGCAGCCCGTGCGAATTCGGTGCCAGATCTACGAGCCTGATCACATCATAGTGCTGGATCCGACTTTGCTGGAAGCGGTGGATGTCACCGCCGGCTTGAAAGACGGCGGGTGGATCATCATCAACAGCGAGCAACTCCCTGCCACCTTCGACCTGCCGGCCAGGTACCGGGTGGCTACCGTTGACGCCAGCTCCATCGCCATCAAGTACAAGCTGGGGCCGAAGAGTGCACCCATCGTCAACACGGCCATCCTGGGGGCTTTTGCTAAAGCTACGGGCATAGTGAGCCTGGAGGCCCTCGCCGAGGCCGTGCGCGAGACTGTTCCGCTGAAACCAGAGGAGAACGTCGCTGCTACCAGGGAAGCCTATTTGGAGGTTAGATATTAGAGATTGGAATATCCAAATACCCAATATCCAATATCCAGGAGAAGGAGAAACTATGCCTGAAGAAATTGTTTTCAAGACCGAGGCCGACATGCCTTACCTCCCTATGACCCTCGGAACGACTCTGGTCAACAAGACGGGGAGCTGGAGGTATATCCGGCCTCTGTACGTGGATAAAACCCCTCCCTGCAATCACAACTGCCCCGCCGGGTCGGACGTCGTCGGCTATCTGGCTCTGATCAGGGAGGGAAAGTATAGAGAGGCATGGGAACTGATCAAGCAGGAAAACCCCTTCCCAGGAGTTTGTGGGCGGGTCTGTCCCCATCCTTGTGAGAGCGAATGCAACCGTGGGGAGTTAGGGGGGGCGGTAACTATCCACACCCTGGAGCGGTTTCTATCTGACTGGGTGGCGAGGAATGAGGAACGAGAAACGAGGCACGAGGCACTTGTTACCCATCCCTTGTCCCCTGTCGCCATCATCGGCTCCGGGCCAGCGGGCCTCTCCTGCGCCTACCACCTGGCTCGACTTGGCTATCCCGTCACTGTCTTCGAGGCCC
>CAYNWI010000005.1:0-14746 GCA_964400825.1 uncultured Anaerolineae bacterium
GCGCCGATCACGATGGCGAGCGGTTTGGCAATGTCGTTGGCAGAGATCCTGAGCGCTCTGGTGGTGCATCAGTTGAAGCGCCGGGGCGCTCCCTTTGTCTTTGGCGCAGGACTACATCACATGGACATGGGGGCAGCACAAATCTGCTACGCTTCGCCCGAGTTTCAGCTTACCAAGGCCGCGATTGCCGAGTTAGGCCGGTGGTATGGCATCCCCACCTGGGGGTATGCAGGCTGCTCCGACGCCAAGGTCATGGACGAGCAGGCGGCCCTGGAGGCCATGCTGTCTGTGCTGATGGCCAAGTTCAGCGGCGCTAACTTGATCCACGACGTGGGTTACATGGAGAGCGGGTTGACCACGTCTTACGAGATGATCGTTCTGACCGATGAGCTGGTCGCCATGACAGATCACATCATGAAGGGGATCGAAGTCAGCGATGATACGCTGATGTTGGACGAGTTGGACACGGTTGGCCCCGGCGGTCACTTTTTGGACACTAAAGAGACTCTGAGTCGCTTCCGCGACTTTTGGTTCCCCAGTCTATTAGATCGCAAGAGGCGGCCGCAATGGTTAGAAGCCGGTGCCACCACTCTAGGCCAGCGGCTTACCGCCAGGGTCATGGAAATCACTAAAGAACACCAGCCCAAGCCTTTGGCCCCGGATAAGAAAGAAAAGATGCAGGAAATCCTAGCCCAGGCAGCAGGATAACTCTCTCATCAGACGCCTAGTCTTCGTGGAAGGGATTGGCGGACCGGAGGAGGGAATGAAGCCGACGTTCCGTCTACTGACCGACAAGCAGCAAAGTTCGATCGCTGTGGCTGCGTTCGAGTTGGTAGAGCGAGTAGGTGTCAAGCTGACCGAGTCGGAGGCTCAGGCGCTGCTACATGGGGCCGGGGCACGTGTTGAGGGTGATCGGGTTTACATCCCTGCGCACTTGGTCGAGGAGGCGATCCAGTCAGCGCCCCGGGGGATCTCGATCTACGCTCGCAATAGCGAGTTGGCCATGCAGCTGGAAGGGCGCAATTATTACTACGGTGCCCATACGGATGCCCCCGATGTGCTGGATCCCTTCACCCATGAGCGACGCCCGTGTCAAAGGAGGATGTCCGCCGTAATGCCGTGCTCATTGATGCGCTTCCTAACATCAGCTATACGACCGCTTCCGGTCTGGTTGCCGATCGCCCTCCTGAGATCGCTGACCGGGTCTCTTTGGCTCAATGCTTGAAGAACTCAACCAAGCCGGTGCTCGCCATGCCGGTCACACTCCAAGCGCTGGCCGATAGCCGGGAGATGGCGGCTTTGGCTGTCGGGGGTGACGACGTGTTGCGGGCCCGGCCAGTTCTGATCATTTACTCGGAGCCAGTGTCCCCTTTGGTTCATCCTGACGAGTCTGTGAGGAAATTGCTCTATTGTGCTGAGCACGAGATTCCTCTGGTGTATACACCCTACGCGGCGATGGGAGGCACTGCACCACTCAGCCAGGCGGCGATCATCGCTCAGATGTGCGCGGAGTCCCTGAGTGGGCTGGTGGTCCATCAGCTCAAACGGCGAGGGGCCTCCTTTATCTTCGGTGGCATGCCCTCAGTAATGGATATGAAAACGACTATCTTCTCTTATGGCGCGCCGGAGTTCCAACTGGGCAATTCGCTTATGGCCGAGATGGCCCACTACTTTAAGCTGCCAAACTTTGGCACGGCCGGCACTTCTGATTCCCAGGTCTTTGACGGACAGGCTGTATTGGAGGTGACCTCGTCCTGCATAATGGCCGCTCTCTCGGGTGCCAACCTGGTTCACGACGTCGGCCTGCTCGGTAATGCCACGGTTGTCATGCCAGACATGATCGTAGCGACAGATGAAATAATCAACATGACTCGGCACCTGCTCCCTAAAGTGCTCGTAAATGAAGAGGCTCTCGCGGTTGACGTCATCCGTGATGTTGGGCCAGGGGGTGAGTTTGTAACGCATCCTCACACGCTTTACTATTTCCGTGATGTGTGGTACCCGGATTTGCTTTATCGTGGTGGTGCGAAGGCATGGAGTGGCTCAGAACAACTGACCTTTGAACAGAGGGTGAATGCGCGGACTCGTGAACTGATTGAATCCCATCAACCTGAGCCATTGCCGGATGATGTTGTTGAGCAAATCGAAGACATCATCAGACGAGCACAGGAAATGACGCGATGATTTACTTCTATGGACAAATAGCCGTTGGTGGCTAAAGGAGGCTTACAAAATGGGGGACAACAAAATGAAAGGCATCGAAATGGAAGCAGCGATCTTCTTCGATTCGCACCTCCCCAACGCGTTGCGACGGGCCTTGGAATATGCGGGAGACGACGGGTTCGTGGCATCGATGCCGCAGTTGCTGCACGCCAGAGTGAACGCATCCTACGACAATATCATCTGGAACACCTGGTTCACCGCCAATTCCGAGGAAAGCGTGGTCACGACGCCGCAGGGAAATCGTGTCGTGGTGGCGGTCCATGGTGGCGGCATATTTGCGTCACCGGAGCGATTTGAGAGGAGCTACCATGCGGATCTGGACCGTTCGAATCCGGAGGGCCTCACCGGGCAATATGCCGCCAAGATTTCCGAACAGGAAGCCCGCGACGTGCTGGAGGGCAAGTTACCCGACGGCACCGAAATTCCCGTTTTCCCCTTCGACGAGTTCAAGTGGGGCGTCGCGGACTTGCCGATGCGCTATGGCGTCATCCTGGACTTCGAGATGGCGAAGAAATCCAAAAGAGGATACGAGACTTTCGATGCCTTGAGGGATGAGCCGAATATGATCGTCCGCGCCGGTGGCGTCGAGCCGCTGGCGGCATATCTCGACAAAGCGAGGGACCGTCACAACACCAAGGTGATGGGGAACTGGCACCCCTACAACAGGATCGATCCGGACCAGCCCCAGACTCGCATGCTGTTCCTGGCCGGCAACAAAGGTGGTGTGGGCAGCGAGGGCGACGACCAGGGCTTAGGTTGGGGTTATGACGCGGAATACGGCATGGGTGGCGACGCCAGTATGGTAAACATGGCCCGCTATGTCGCGGTCGCGCCGCGGAATGTGTCGACGAGTTTGCGATATTTGGACTTCGAGGTTTGAGCGGCCGGGTCATTGAAACCGGCTGACCGGCTGCGCCGGGTTACGGCGACTCCAGGACAATCCCTGGTCCTATTCGGCATCTGGGACGGCGGGCCCGCCCTCGACGGTTGTCATGCCAGACATGATCGTAGCGACATATGCAAAAAAGGCCAGTTAGGAGGAATCAATCAAATGCACGACAAACCAAACCGCTTCACCTTAGGCGCTTTCGAGTGCCTGGTATTCAACGATTACCGGCAAGAATACGGCTACGACACCTTAGCAAACAATCTTTCTGCCGAGCAATTAGCCCAAGTCCTTGCCTCACAAGGTATTCAGGGCGATCAGACGACGTTAGACTTCAACGTGCTCCTGGTTAAAACTGGTGAACACACCATCCTGGTCGATTCCGGAATTCGTGATGGCGCGCTCCCAAAACAGTTGCAAGCCGCCGGAATCGCGCCCGGTGACATTGACCTGATCTACCTGACTCATGCCGACGGCGATCATATCAGTGGCCTGGCAGACGAAAAAGGCAAACCAGACTATCCCAATGCACGCATTGTGATGTGGCAAAATATGTGGGACCTGTGGTCGGCGGAAAAGGTGCTTGCGGAAAATGAAAACGCCCCGGAATATTTTATCCGGCATGTCGTCCCGGTCATCAAAGAGCGTGTCGAACCGGTCGCGCTTGATACGGAATTCCTACCCGGCTTTCAAGCCATTTTTGGGCGTGGGCACAGTGCCGGCCATAGCGCATTGCGCATCACCTCGGCAGGCGAAACGCTGCTCCACGTCGGCGATGCTATCCACCATCTGCTCCACATCGCCTACCCGGAATTGCTTTGTTCCTGGGATAGAGCACGAGCACCTGACGAGATGGTCAGCACCCGGCGGCAACTATTCAAACGGGCGGCTGACGAAAATGCGCTGGTCTTTGGCTCTCACCTGCCTTTCCCGGCGCTTGGATGGGTAACAGCGAAGGAAAATGGGTGGCAATGGCAGGCCATGGAGAGATAGAGTTAGGCGTTTTTTACATAAATCCCCGGAAAGGTACATTTCAGATTCTTTAAAGCTAAAAAACCTATCTTTTCGGCTCGTGATTCAATAAAAAATGTGTGTTTCCAGAGTGCGTTCTGAGCGTAAAAAGCTTGAACTATACCTTTTCGAGGGGATATGCAAAAAAGGCCAAAATGATTCTGCAGTGGGTTGCGGGATGCTTCAATACGCTTGGTAGACAAATAGCTATGGATGGCCTGGAAGTGAAGAAGTTATGGTAAGATTCTTAAAATATATCTCGACAATTGATTCACATACCGCTGGTGAATGCACTCGCTTGGTAATGAGTGGTCTGCCGCCCATCCCCGGACAGGCAATGGCCGAGAAGCTGGCTTACACTGAGGAGCACCTATCTTGGGTGCCGGGCTTGCTGCTGTTGGAGCCGCGCGGTCACAAGGACATGTTTGGGGCGATTCTGGTGCCACCGTGCTCCCCGGCTGCCGACATCGGCGCGCTGTTTATGGACAACAAGGGCTACGAGCCCATGTGCGGGCACGCCGTTATCGGCATAGTGACCATCCTGCTCGAAACAGGGATGTTCGAAATGGTTGAGCCAGAGACCCTCATAACACTCGACACTCCTTCTGGTCCTGTTCATGCCTATGCGCAGATTGAGGGTGAGCGTGTGGTAGCGGTTTCCTTCGAGAATGTGCCGTCCTTCGTCTATCGCTCGGACGTTACCCTTAAGATGCCGGAAGTGGGTAACCTTGTTGTGGACGTGGTCTTTGGAGGCCTCTTCTTCGTCTTCGTTAATGCCCGTCAACTGGAGATCGAACTCATCCCAGCAAATGCCGTGCGACTGGCTGATCTGGGCATGCGCATCCTGGCGGCAGCCAATGAGCAAGTCACAGTCCGGCACCCTGAGCTGCCACACATTGACAAAATCATTGACTTGAGGTTCTATGTCGAGCCAGGCAGCGATGGGGCAGACGGTCAGAACGTGGTGATTTTGGGCGACCACATGGTGGACCGGTCGCCGTGTGGCACTGGCACCTGTGCTGAAGTTGCGCTGCGATATGCACGGGGTCAACTGAGACTGGGCCAACCGTTTGTGACAGAGAGCATCATCGGGACGCGTTTCACGGGCCAGGTGGTGGCCGAGGCGCAAGTGGGCAGCGGCTCAGAGATTTTCCCTGCCGTGATTCCCAGGATCACGGGGCGTGCGCATATCACCGGGTTGCACCAGTTTGTGCTGGATGGCGAGGATCCGTTTCCGGAGGGATTCCGGCTTAAGGCCTGACGTAGCGTTTCGAAGAATTGAGGAAGCTGGACAAGGTGTATATTTCGATTTAGATTGGGTGTCAAGACTCTTCGCACTAACCAGGAATGGATTTGACGTTCACAACTGTGGGCCGGTCAAACCTTGCACGGGGAACGCAAAGGCTGCCCCATTGTAGAGCGATCGGTAATCAAAGTACTAGGAGGTTTCAGGCAATGGCGGACGTCCTGCAAAAAATCGCAACGAACCTGTACGACGGCGAGAACGAAGTGGTCGCTGAGCTGGTCCAGGAAGCGCTGGACCAAGGCATGGCTCCGGAGGAAATTCTGGCCGGCGGTCTCATCGCCGGCATGGACGAAGTGGGCAGGGACTTCAAGGCTGGCGACCTGTTTGTGCCTGAGGTGCTCATCGCCGCCCGTGCCATGCATGCCGGCATGAACATCTTGCGACCACTGCTGGCCGAAAGCGATGTGCCCACCGCGGGCAGGTACGTCATCGGCACAGTGCAGGGCGACCTGCACGACATCGGCAAGAACCTGGTCAAGATGATGCTGGAGGGCGCGGGCTTTCAGACCATTGACCTGGGGTCCGACGTCAAACCCGAGGAGTTCGTGGCCGCCGTACGGGAGCATCAACCACAGCTCCTGGGCATGTCCGCGCTGCTGACCACGACCATGCCAGGGATGAAAGCGACCATTGAGGCCCTGGAGGAGGCGGGGTTGCGCGACGCGGTCAAGATCATGGTCGGCGGCGCGCCGGTGACGGCGGCCTTTGCCGAGCAGATCGGGGCTGACGCATACGCTCCCGACGCGGCCAGTGCCGTGGACGTTGCCCGGAGTCTGGCTGGATAGGTTGAAGAATGGTTTTCGCCGACCGTGTTCATCACCTGGCCCCAGAAGGGGCCTACTATATGCTGGCCCGTGCCCAGGCCCTGGAAGCGCAGGGACGCGATATTATCCATCTGGAAATCGGTCAACCTGACTTTCCGACGCCAGCTTCCATCGCCCGGGCCGGCGCCGAGGCCATTATTGGGGGCCACACCCGCTATACGTCGCCGGCCGGCAGCAAAGATTTGCGCGTGGCTATCGCGGAGACCGCCGGTGCACAACGCGGCTTGACCATTGCCCCAGACGAAGTGATTGTCGGGCCTGGGGCCAAGCCTGCCATATTCTACGCCGCGATGGCGCTCCTCAAGGCCGGCGATGAGGTCATCATTCCCGACCCCGGTTTTCCATCCTATGCATCCATTGTGGAGATCGTTGGCGGCGTGTCAGTGCCCGTTCGGCTGCACAAGAAGGAACTTTACAATTTCGACATGGCCGATTTTGAGAGCAAGATCAATCGGCGCACCAAATTGATCATCTGCAATTCCCCGTCCAATCCGACCGGCGCGGTGAGTCCCATGGCCGTGTTGGAGCAGATCGCGAATGCAGCCAGACGTGTGGATGCATGGGTCGTATCGGATGAGATTTACAGCCGGCTGGTCTATGATGGCGAAGCGCCCAGCATCGCCACGCTGGCGGGCATGCGTGAGCGCACGATCATCGTGGATGGCTTCTCCAAGACCTATGCCATGACTGGCTGGCGGCTGGGCTATGGTATCATGCCGCCGGCCCTGGCAGACCGCGTGGGGCTGCTCGTCACCCATTCAGTTGGCTGCACCGCGGATTTCACGCAGGTCGCTGGCGTGGCGGCGCTGCGCGGCGATCAATCCGCTGTCGCGGCTATGCGCGAATCTTTCCGGGAACGAAGGAACCGCACCGTGGTGGCGTTGAATTCGATTCCTGGCGTGCAGTGTGCTATGCCGCGTGGTGCGTTCTACGTTTTCCCTGATGTCAGCAGCTTCGGGCGCACGTCCAAGGAGATCGCTGACTACCTACTGGACGAGGCCGGCGTGGCGCTCTTGGCCGGATCTGACTTCGGCGTGGGTGGAGAGGGCTATCTACGCATCTCCTACGCCACAGCGTGGGAGCAGATCGAGCGGGCCGTTGAGCACATGCGGACTGCCCTGGCAAAACTATAGCTCCGCAGAGGCGGAGTGTTCTTTCAACTTCACATTATTCAGGAGGTTATGACAATGGCTCGCAAGAAATCAATTCTCGACTTCTACAGGATGAAGAAAAAGGGTGAGAAGGTGACCTGGATCACCGCTTACGACGCGCCTACGGCTGCCTATGCCGAGGCCGCCGGCATGGACATGCTGCTGGTGGGCGACTCAATGGGGATGTGCGTCTATGGGCTGGCCGGCACGCTGCCGGTTACCATGGACATGTGCATTGTGCACACCCAGGCCGTACGCCGTGCCGCGCCCAACACCTTTGTCATCGGTGACATGCCGTTTCTATCGTATCAGACTACCCCTGCTGACGCGATCCTCAACGCCGGCCGCTTCCTCAAAGAAGCGGACGCGGATGCCATCAAGTTGGAAGGTGGCGTGCGTGTCGCCGACAAGATCAAAGCCATCACCGAGGCCGGCATCGTCGTTTTCGGCCATATCGGTCTGACGCCCCAGTCATCGGGCCAATTGGGTGGCTTCAAGGCTCAGGGCCGAACGCTGGAATCCGCGAAACTGATGGTGGCGGATGCACTGGCCGTGCAAGAGGCCGGTGCCAGGTTCTTGCTGGTTGAAGCGGTCGCCCCTGAGGTAACAAAGCTCATCCATGAGCGGCTGGACATCCCAGTCTACAGCATCGGAGCCGGCCCTCACTGCGATGGGCAACTGCTGATCGTTTCTGACCTGCTGGGTATCTTTGAGGCCTTCACACCCAAATTTGTGAAGCGCTATGCCAACCTGGGCGAAGAGATGAGGAAAGCATTCGAGGCATACATCGAGGACGTCCATAATAGCAGCTTCCCCGGCCCAGAGCACGTGTACCACATGCTGCCAGGTGAGGTCGACAAGCTGGACGAGTTGTAAAAGAAGCGCTGCTTTCAGAGAGCTGACCACGGACCTGCTGAACCTGTACGCGGTCGGCAGTACCAGCTATGGCACCCATGAGTCGCGCTTCCTGCGCTGGATGAAGCTCTGGCACAAGGCAACTACACGTCCCTGCAGCATTGGCTGACCGAGAACGTCTACCAGTACAGACGCACTTTCACACCCCAAGAACTGTTGGTGCGCGCCACCGGCAGCCCGTTGGATGTGACGCCCTATCTGGCATATCTGACGCAGAAATACGATGGCCTCTTTCCGCCGCGCTAGCACCTTGTGTGGCATGCTCAGCATATCACAGGTTTAGCTCGTAGTAACGGCTTCAGTCGCTTTTTCCAGGCGATAACTGAAGCCGTTACTACGAAAACGTGATCTACTGAGTATGTCAAAAGGGAATGGTTCATTATTATTGAGATGATATGATTTTGCTAACCGCCAAAGGCCAGGTGGTGACGAGAGAGGCTCTGGATAGCATGCTTGATGAGTACTACAAATTGAGAGGCTGGAGTGAAGAGGGCGTTCCTGGGGAGGATAAACTGCGTGCATTGAGCTTGTGCATTGAAGCGATTTGACATAGAACGCATGTTCGTGTATAATTGGGTTGACGTAGACTTCAGGAGGAGGCAGATCATGGCTTTGTCAGAGCGTCAAAAGAAGATCCTCAGCTTCTTGGAGGCTTTCACCCGCGAGAACGAGTATCCCCCCACCATCCGCGAGATAGGCGCGGCCGTTGGCATCTCTTCGACATCGGTGGTGAACTACAACCTGAACGTCCTTGAGAAGAGAGGACACATCGCGCGGGATAAGACCGTCTCCAGAGGACTGAGGCTGGTGGTTAGACCCAGATCGAGAGCTGCTAGACCTGGGAATGACGTGGTCAGCATCCCCTTGCTGGGCCGGATCGCCGCCGGTGAGCCTATCCCCATCCCCGACAGCGATCTCCCGCCTTTCGGTTACGAGACTATCGAGCTGACCCGCGGCATCATCGGGAGAGAGGAAGGGATCTACGCCTTGCAGGTGCGGGGAAACTCGATGATTGATGCCCTGATCCACGACGGCGACATCGTGGTCATGAAGCACCAGGAGGAGGCGGCGAATGGCGAGCTGGTGGCTGTCTGGCTGAAGGATGAGAAGGAGACTACTCTGAAGCGTTTCTACCTGGAGGGGGGACAGGTGCGCCTCCAGCCAGCAAACCCAACTATGCAACCAATCTACGTTCACCCAGCCAATGTGGAAATTCAAGGAAAGGTGGTTCTAGTAATCCGCCAACTGAACTGACGCCCAACCTTAAAATTTTCAGAAAACCCGTTTTCCCCCTTGACATAGAACGCATGTTCTGGTATAATATAGCTAGAACATGCGTTCTACTTTTTGGAAAGGAGCTGTGACCATGAAAAGCTTGAGCCAACGTCAAAACGAAATACACGGGTTCATCACGGCCTTCATTGGTGAAAACGGGTACCCTCCCACCCACGAGGAGATCCGCCAGGGCTTGAAGATGAGCACCAAGTCTCTGGTAAATCATCACCTGCGAGCTCTGGAGAAGAAAGGCTTCATCGAACGAGAGCCTGACACGCCGCGCGCGATCAAGCTGCTCGATGGTCTCAGGAGCTTCAAGGTGCCTCTGCTGGGGCAGATCGCCGCCAGCGCAGAGCCGATCTCCTTCTCTGATGATGAGCACGAGGAGATCGAGCTGACTCCCGATATCGTCCAGCAGCAGGACGGCTTGTACGCTCTGCGGGTGAAAGGCGATTCGATGATTGATGCCTTGATCAACGACGGGGACATCGTGGTGATGAGGCATCAAGCGGTGGCTGAGGTGGGCGAGATGGTGGCCGTGAGGCTGAAGGACAGGAACGAGACCACTCTGAAGAGGTTCTATCCGCAAGGCAAGCGGGTGTGCCTGCAGCCAGCCAATCCGAAGGTGGCCCCGATCCTCGTCCATCCCGCCAACGTGGAGATCCAGGGCAAGGTCATGGCCGTGATCCGTCAGGTGGCCTGACTTGAGGAGGGGTTGTGATAATGGGCGAATTGACGAACAAGATATGCCAGTACCGCAACGTGGCCCGCGATGGCCGTGTCATCTGCACCAAGATCGCGGAGGGGGACAACGAGGTTTCGCCTAACCTCTGTCGCGACTGCCCCGCCAGGCAGATTGGCTGCGACAAGTTGTGCTTCTCTCTGCGGAAATCCTCCTCCACACCTATTGTGGTCCGCTACGGGAACGGCCACTCCGAAGTCTGGAACGATCAGTCGCCTAAGATCGCTTTCCTGAGGGCAGCTTGCGCGGCCAGGATCGCTCCTATCAGCGACCCCCGCCAGTGCGCGGCCTGCGCCCTGCGATCTGCCGGCGAGCCGGTTCTGGAGGAGGTCCCCCTGCCTCGGAAAGTGGCCAGGGGCGGCAAGGTGATCCCCTTCCCCCAGCGCGTGGCCGTAGCCGCCAGTTGACCGTGAGGGATACAGAACTTCCCCCCAAAATTGGGGGGGACCGAGGGGGGCGATGCGACGGTTGCTGGAATATCAAGCTGAACGAATCGAGATGGTGCTGGCCAGCCACAAGGTGCCCTCCCACGTCTACAGGGGCACAGTCACCCCTCGCTTTGTGCGCTTCGAGCTGGTTCCCAGCGTGGGCACCAAGGTCAGCCGCGTCAAGGGCCTGGGCGAGGAGATCGCTCTCTCCCTGGGCATCCCTTCCTGCCGCGTGTTCCGCCAGAATGGGAAGATCAACGTGGAGATTCCTCGCGAGACACCCCACACGGTCAAGCTGTTGACCCTGTGTCGGCGGCTGGCCGAGATACCTCCCTGCACCGCCGTCCTGGGGCTGGACGAAGAGGGCACGCCACTTCTCTTGCGCCTCCCCAGCGCGGACGTGGCCCACGTGCTCATCGCTGGTCGGACGGGATCGGGCAAGACTGAGATAGCCCGCGCCATGATCGCCAGCCTGGCCATGTATAATCGCCTGGGGGAGGTGCAACTGGTCTTGATTGATCCCAAGGGGCGGGGCTTCGCTCCCCTTGCCGCTCTCCCCCACCTGTTGTATCCCCTGGTGGACGATTTAGAAGGGGCCTCGGAGGTGCTGAAGCGCCTGGTAGTGGAGATGGAGAAGCGAGACCACGAGAAAGCGACCCAGCCGCAAGTGGTGGTCTTCATTGACGAGCTGGCCGATCTGATGATGGTGGGGGGCAAAGAGGTGGAGCACCTGTTGACCCGCCTCCTGCAGCGGGGGAGAGGGGCGGGGATTCACCTGGTGGCTTGCGTCCAGAAGCCCACCGTGTCCGTCATCGGCTCGCTGGTCAAATCCAACTTCCCGGTGCGCATCGTGGGCAGCGTGGGCAGCCCGGAAGATGCCAAGGTGGCCTCAGGGCTGGCGGGGACGGGGGCGGAAAGGCTGTTGGGTCGGGGGGACTTCCTGGTGGTAGCTCAGGGGCAGGTGATGCGCCTGCAGGCCGCCTACGTATCCGGTCAAGAGATCCACGAACTGACGGCTCGCCTCAGGGAGGGAGGACGCCAGAGCAGGCGGTGGGTGGAAGAGGCCACCGGGACAGACGGGATGATGCCCTTGAGGCGTCTGGCTGCCAGACTGAAACTGGTGAAATGAGAGGAGAGGATTCCTGATGAAAAAGGTAGCGATCGCAGCGGTAATTGTCTTTGCCGTGACCCTGGCCGTCATCATTGGCCAGCGGATGTCCACCGAGGCCATGGCCGTGGTGGTTGGGGTGGCGTGCGGGGTGGTGGCCTCAATACCCACCAGCCTGCTGATCCTGGCGGTGAGCAACAGGCGCGGAGAGCGAGAAGTACGACAGCAGCGGAGAGACTACCCGCCGGTGGTGATCGTCAATCCAGGTAACAACCAGCCGCGCTACCTGCAGCCGCCCTTCCCAACCCCGCCGATGCAGGCGCAGGAGCGTCAGTTCAGGGTGATTGGCGATGAGGATGTGGTGCTCGACGGGGGGCGGTATTTCTAGTGAAGTGCCTGGCACCTCAAAACAGCGCCGACGGAATCGTCGGCGCTGTTTCTATTCTTTGGTCCCTACCAGGTACACAGCCTGCCAGGGCTGATAGCGGCTGAAGAACTTCTCCCTGGCAATCACCTCGTCGCCTTCTTTGATGATTCGGTAGATGGTGACATCAACTCCATCGCGAGCCCACTCGACTTGCTTGGTCGTTCCCTGGGGCAGCGTGGGATCCTCTTCGTAGACGGGTTCCCCATGGGGTACCACGTTATCCTCGACGGGCCCTTCCATCTCCACGCTGCGACCGGTCTTGGTGCTGTAGAAGCGGAAGGTCAGCGTGCCTGTTTGCGGATCGGCCTCGGTTTCGATGAGGAGATGGTAAGAGGTGTCGTTCAGGAACTTGAGATCAACCCACGGCGAATAGACGGTAGCGTCCAGCCCCACGGGCGGCTCGTACCAACTCACCCGGAAGTCGTGGGCAGAGCGCTCCAAGATGGGGAAGCCCCCCCAGAAGGCGGCCCGGAAGGCGGTGGTAGATACCTGGCAGATGCCACCGCCAATGCCTGCCCTGGTGCGATCACCGAAGATGATAACCGATTCCTCGTAGCCAGTCTCCGCGCTGACCTCGCCCAGGTGCTCATTGAAAGAAAAGACCTCCCCTGGGGGGATGACCAGGCCGTGGAACCTGGAAGCGGCAACCTGGATATTGTGTACCCGACCCGCTGACGAGCCTTTAAAATAAGTGACCCCCTCGCTGACCAGCTCCACGATTCCCACGTCAGGCCCGTCGTCATCGGCCACCTGAGGCCTGACGGCCAGGATGGGCAGGGTGATCTCCCGGCTAGCGGTGGTCACGTGGGCGTTGATAAGTTGCATCGTCTCAGTGATGTCTAAGGCCCGTCCCTCTCGGCTGGGGACGATGGGGGTCAGGCTGCCTGTCGTATCATCGAAGTCGAAACGGGCATTTCTGGGAGATTGCTCAATCTGACCGGCCAGGTCCTCTACATACGCCTCCAGCTTCTCCTGATCCAGCTCAACTTCCAGCTTTACCACGTTATCGCCCTCTTTGACCTGGCGGATGATCAACATGCCGGAAATACTCTCCCGGCTCAAAGTCCAGGACTGAAGGTCCCCCACCAGCTCCCCCTGCGCTTCGAGGTCAGGGCTGAGGAGCAAAAGGCTGCCTATCATGGTCTCCACCACGGCTTGGGCCTCGCCGACGTCGGTGATGAGGGGCGGCTTTTCCTGTACCACCAGCCCCACCTCACCTCCTGAGAAACTGGCGATGCGGTCGTAAAGAAGCTGGCACGTGGCTGCCAGGTCCACGTCCCACCCCACCTGGCTGGAAGTGACCTCGACTTGAAGGCCGTCCACGGTCAGATTGGCATTGCGGGCTGGCCGGTTCACCTCCTGGGCCAACTGGCTCAGGAAGACCATAGCCGCACCCGTGTCGAACTTGAGGATGGGCTCGACTTCGTGGCCACGCCTCAGTGCTTCAGCTTGCTCCCGTAAGCTATCCCAGAGGGTGGCTCCTCGTCCCACAGCGTGGGCTGAAACCGCGGTGGCCGCCACATCGAGGCTCACGCCCAGATCCGAAGGCGAGACCTGCCACGACTGTCCGTCATGGCGTAGGGTCAACTGCTCCCCCTGGTAGGGATTGAACTGGTGATCCAGCAGAGTCATAGCCTCGTGTAATCCGAGTCCGCCCAGATCGAGGCCCCACACAGTGACCCCAGGATAGATGCGATCTTGATACCGCCACTCATAGATGCGCACCGTCAGGGATGCGACCAGGACGGTGATGGCCAGAACATAGACCGTAAAAACAATTACCTGAGCTATCCAGTAGATGATTCGTCTCAACATGGGTTTTAGGTCTCCGTTAGCAGGGCCAGCATCGCCTGGTGGATCAGGCCATTGCTGGCAAGACAGCCTCCGGCCTTGGGAAGCCACGGCAGGCCAGCCAGGTCGCTGACAGCTCCTCCAGCCTCCTGGATTATCACGCTGGCGGCTGCCACGTCCCAGGGGTTCAGCGAGAGATGCACATAGGCGTCTGTCCAGCCTGCAGCCACGGAGCACAGGCCCAGGGCCGCCGATCCCGCACTGCGCAGTGTCCCGATTCTGGGAGCGGCTTCGACTACCAACTGGGCTGTCTGGCAGCGCAGCTCTTGCTCGCGAGCCCAATCGAGGCCGATCACGGCATCTATCAACCTCGCGGCAGCGCTGACCTCGATCCCGTCATCGTTGAGGTAAGCACCCTGGCCGCGTTGAGCTCGAAACAGTTGATCGCGGAGCGGGTCATAAACCACCCCCAGGATGACCTCCCCCCGGTGGCTGAGGGCAATCGAGACCGAAAAGCACGGGAAGCCGCGGGCGTAATTAGTGGTGCCGTCCAGGGGATCCACGATCCAGCAATAATCGGACGCGCCGCCAGGCGTCTGACCCACTTCTTCGGCCCAAATATCGTGATCGGGGAACTGTGATCGAATGATCTCTATCGC
>CAYNWI010000005.1:14846-19915 GCA_964400825.1 uncultured Anaerolineae bacterium
CTTCTTCGGCCCAAATATCGTGATCGGGGAACTGTGATCGAATGATCTCTATCGCCTGGGCTTGGGCCGCCAGGTCGGCCTCAGTGACGATGTCTCGCAATCCTTTGCTTTTGATTTTCTGGGGTGTTCCAAACTGCTCCAGGAGTACTCGGCCCACCTGATGAGCCGCTTCAATAGCGGTCTCCAACACTGCTAAACCTCCAGTGGCTATTCTTCGATTATTTCAATCTGCGCCGGCTCCTCGACGATGATCTCAGGTGCACCCTCGTACTCTTTGACCAAACCGGTGACTCGGACCAACTTGTCCAGAAAGAGCTCCGCCGGCGGCTCAGGGAACTTGTCCCAGGCAGCGGGGAAGATGACCGCTTTGAAACTCGTGCTATAATCCTGGTGAAAATTCAAAAAGACCACCTTGCCTGAGTTGTAAGTTGCGACCACCCTGCCTTCTACAGTCACGATCTGGCCGTAGTGCCGGGCGGCGTCTTGCCAGGAAACTACGACCTCTGCCGGCGCAGGCGTGGCCTGGGCAGCCGGCGAGGTGGGCGTGGCCGACGGTTGGGTAGGAGTGGCCAACGGTTGGATTGAGGTGGCTGGTGGTTGAGTGGGTATGGCAGTCGGACAGGCAGGACAGGTAGGACAAGGTGAGCACGAGGTATCCACTGCCATTTCGATCTGGGTTGGCTCTCTGACGATGATCTCAGGTGCTCCCTGGTACTCCTCGATCAGCCCCGTCACGCGCACCAGTCGCCCCAGGAACAACTTCTCCGGCGGTTCTGGAAACTTGCCCCAGTCGTCAGGGAAGATGACGGCCTTGAAGTGATCTTGATAGTCCTGGTGAAAGTTCAAGAAGATGGCTCCGCCGGAGTTGTAAGTCCTGACCACAGTGCCTTCCACGGTCATGGTCTGCCCGTAGTACTGGCTTGCGTCTTGCCAGGAGATAACGTTGTCCTTCCCATCGCCGGGCCAAAGCGGCCCCTCGCCGGAGGAAGGGGGCGGCGTGTAGGTAGGATAGGGCGTGTAGGTGGGATAAGGGGTGGCGGTAGGATAGGTGGCAGAGCCAGCCGACGTTCCACAGCCGGTTATCCCTAACGCGGCGATCAAAGCAATGATGACGATAGATAGAGCGGCTTTCCACATTTGTTCCCTTTACCGTCTACATCTCAGAAGTTGCCGCCATTATAACAGAAAAGGCCAGTTCAGTCAAAGCAGGATTAGACACTGGGTTGTGAACCCGCCAACTCCCGTTAGGGGCCTGTGCCTGCAACCCTGCTGCACTAGCTTCGGCCTTCCCAAGTACCGTCCGCCGCGACCGCCCTCGCCGACTGCACGTCCTAGTGAAGCCGTCTAAGCTGGCCGCGATGAGGGCCCATGAAATTGTCAAACTGCTATTTGGTCACCTTTTGAACGATACCGAGACTCCTCTTCAACTGCAATCAGAGATCCCCAAATTCTTGTTTGTGCACATCTCGCAAAGAATCCAACGCTGGTTGCAATTGTGTTATCCATTCGGGGTGCTTGTCTATGGCGTCTTCCAAATCCTCGATGTGTTTCTCAATCTGTTCGTAATTTGCTTTTTTATCCATCTCGATTGCTGTACGATACTCTGCCATACCCTGTTCACTCTTGCCTTGCAGAAGGTGGCACATGGCCATGTTGTATCGAGAACGCACAAAGTCCGAGTCAAGATTGATTGCCTTCTGAAAAAGCTCGATGGCTTCATCGAGATGGCCGTGAAGGTACCGGATAAAGCCTAAATTATTCCAACCAAGGGCCTCGTCGGGTGCAAGTTCAATGTACCTGCGAATTGCTGTCTCCGCCTCCGACAGATGTCCTTGGTAAGCTTGCACCCTAGCTAGACTCCCGTATGTTGGCGCATACTCTGGGTTCAGTTTGATTGCTTTCTGGAAAAGCTCGAGGGCTTCGTCATAACGCTTGAGATTGCCAAGGGTAACGCCCAAGTTGTGGTAGGCCTTTGCAAAGCTAGAATCCAGCTCAATTGCTCGTTCATAAGCTTGTACAGCTTCGTCATAACGTTGGAGATCGTCAAGGACAACGCCAAGGTTGTTGTAGGCTGCTGCAAAGTTGGGATCCAGTTCAATTGCTCGCTCACACGCCTGCACAGCTTCGTTATGACGTTTGAGATTGCCAAGGGCAACGCCCAGGTTGTTGTGGGCTAGCGCAAGGTTGGGATCCAGTTCAATTGCTTGTTCACAGGCTTGAGCAAATTTCTCGTAGAGCTTGAGCTGGTAGAACACGTAGCCTAGTCCCAGGTGAGCATCAGGAATGGTAGAATCCAGCTCAATCGCTTTCCTATAAGCTTTCTCCGCCTCAGGGAACTTTTCTGCATCTACGAACAAGTCCCCTCGCATCGCGTGAGCCCTCGCGTTGTCCGGGGCACACCTCAAGGCCTTATTGACGTGTCTGAATGCCTTTCTTTTGTCTCCCATCTGGTCATAGATTGAAGCCAAATTCAGGTGAACAGTCGGATTGTCACGCCCGATGCTTTCGGCAGCGCGCTTCAATACCGCTATCGCTCTCTCTTGGTGTCCCGATTCGACTAGTGCCTGACTTAACCCAATATGACTTTCAACCATGTCATACTTCAACTCGATTGCCTTCTCGAATGCATCTATCGCTCTGTCATATTGCTCCATATCATGATAAGCCATCCCCGCACTGTACCACGCCCTCTCGTCATCATGCACCAGATCTATAGCTTGTTCGATGACCCGGACTGCCTCGTCAGTATTTCCTAAACGGCGAAGGACAAAACTTTTGTTCATTAAGAGGTCAGACCTTTCAGGTGCGAGCTCAAGTCCCTTGTCAAGCTGCGCAAGAGACTGTTCGTACCTTTTCATCATTGCCAGGGTAAAGGCGTAGGCACTACGAGCGTCAGGATTGTCAGGATAACGGTCCACCAATCGTTGAATGGTTTCCAGTGCCCGATCTTGCTGGCCTGCCTCAAGAAGAGTAAGTTCCAATAACAGATAACTTCTCAGATCGTTGGGGTCAAGCTCGATCGCTCTTTCGTAAGCCTCGGTAGCCTCTGGATTTTTTCCTAGCCCCATCAATGCCGTGCCGAGATAGGACCAGAACTTGTTGTTCTTTGGTGCAAGCTCAGTGGCTCGACGGAATACCTCGATTGCCTCCTGTTGCCTGCCTGTTCGCTCGAGAGCGATGCCCAGGTTGAACTGAATCTTGGCATCTGTCGAGTCCAGTTTCGCTGCTCTTTGCAGTTGCCTTTCCGCTCGATCATAATTGCCCAAATAGCCCTCTGTGATACCCAGCTCAAGATGCAGCGCAGCATTCTTGTCATCGAGCTTAACCCCCTCAATGAATGCCTCCCGTGCCTTCTCGTATCGCTTGGCATTCAGGCAAGCGTTACCAAGAAAACGATAGTTTTCCGCTTTCTCAGGGGACAACTCGCAGAGGCGTTCGTAAGCCACTATCGCTTCTTCGAAATTGCCTTGTCTCATAAACACATCACCAAGGGCGAACTGGATACTGACCTCGTCCTCAGGTTTATATGAAAGAGCCGCCTGGAAAGCATGGATGGCCTCGTCGAGCCGATCAAGCTCACGCAAAGCTATCCCTCTGGCGCTGTGAACTTCGGCGTTTTTGGGTGCAAATTCCAGGGCTTCGTCGAGGACAGACAGGGCTTTTTCGTGGTCACCCGCGTCAATAAGAGTCATACCCAGCGCCAAGCGTATGACGGGGTCGGTCGGGGCCAATTCAAGAGCTTTTTCCAGGGCCTTTACGGCGAGCTCATGATCCCCGTTTTCGCGATAGGTGACGCTCTGTTCGATGTATTCGACGAGAGTATCTCGTTTGTCAACCATTGGAAGAATATCCCTTCTGCCGTCGGGGATCCAGGTCCGTGACGTCTACGCTGGGCACTGTGTTTTGTACTCTTCTCATGCGTGAGCGACGATGGCATCGCTAATCACATCGCGAGGGACCAAATCGTCTGCACTTTCCTGTAGAATGGGAAGGGAAAAGCCACGCGAGGGGATAGTGGTGACCGGATGTGGGGCAGATTTCCAGAGCCAAATTGTCTGCCACTCCGCATCCTGCTGGAGAAGTTTCAGCCGGGCGTTTTCAGCTAGAAGCGCTTCGTTTGTTTGCTTCAAGCGGAGGTTCTCTGATACGAGACTGACGGTAGCTTTGGTAGCTAAATCGGTAACTTGTACTAAGTTGCTAATGACATTTTTCAGCGTTGGACTTAGGGATAGCGAAGGCAGGGCATCGCGGACACCATGGAGCTGGCGAAGGGCAAGGCCAAATCTGCTTTGCGCTGCATCCTCTAAGGCTGAAGAAGCCAATCCCTTCAACACCATGGTAATCTCATAATCGTCGACCAGTCTTACCTGTCCATCCATTCTGCTTTCCTGAAAGACTGATCTGGCTTGAGCAAGGAGCCGCTTAGTTTCATCATCATTACCACGCAGAAGCTCTAGTCTGGCTTGCTGGAAATCAGCGTAAGCACTAGCGACTTCGATGCCTTCCTCGATCATTTCCTCATGGCGTCTGGCGAAATCCAAGCGATCTACTGCTTCGTTCAGTGAAACGGCAGATGTTTCTTTTTCTCCTGCCTCAAGCGAATCAATAATTGAGACAGCGGCATCGAAATGAGCACTACTTGGTTTTCTATCAGGGGCTGCCGTTAAAGCCTCCTCGATCTGGAAAGCCTCAATGCTGGAGTATAACCTCTTCACCATTTCTGGGTCATCGGCAAGGGCATATGTTTGACGGGGTCTGCCCACCCGTTTTCGCCCTTCTAGCTGTCGTGGCTTCGCTTGGGTGATATGACCCTCCTTGAGCAGCCTTTGCACAACCGTCTCGACGCTTTGGTACTCGAGGCCTGTCATATCAGCGAGCTGTCCAATGGTGAATCTTTCCATAAAGGTGATCGCTCGTTTCACCTTGAAGGATACTTCGCCCCAAACAACCATTTCTGCTCTCCTTGTGGGTTAGTCAAGTCGATTATACACCACAGTTAATTTCCTGTCAAATTACCGTATTCATTCATGTAAAATGTTACCGAGGTGGTATAATTCCCTCAAATGATA
>CAYNWI010000006.1:0-16705 GCA_964400825.1 uncultured Anaerolineae bacterium
ATGAGCGCCACGCGGGCACCGAGTTGGGCGGCCCGCAGCGCGGCCACGTAACCACCAGGCCCCGCACCTAAGATTGCAACATCATACGAGCCAGACAAAGCATCCTCCTTCTAGCCATGCCGTACTGCAGGCCCATTCCAAGGACTCCAACTCTCTCCTTATGAATTTTCTGGCCAGTCCAGCATCATGACTGGCACCCGTGCCCCGGCGGGCAGGTGGGCCACGTCTTCGGAGATAATGGCCAGCCCCTGCGCTCGCACCATCGAGAGCAGGATGCCCGATCCCTGGCCGCCGGTCAGCCGGGCAAAGTACTTTCCCTCCCGCTCCTCCAGCATGACCCGCAGGAAGTGACGGCGGTCGTCCTTGCGCCGCACCTCGTCCAGCAGCGTGGCTTCGACGGTGGGCTTCGTCAGCTTCGTCTTGCCTAGCATCTTCAGGATGGCCGGGCGGGCGAACAGTTCAAAGCTGACCATAACCGACACGGGGTTGCCCGGCAGACCCAGCAATGGCACTCCCCCGATGCGGCCAAAGGCCAGCGGCTTGCCCGGCTTCATCCGCACCCGCCAGAAGCCCATCTCCCCTTCGGCCGCCAGTACCTCTTTCACCACGTCAAAGTCGCCCACCGACACCCCGCCTGAGGTGAGGAACAGGTCGGCCCCCTGCTCCAGCCCGGCCCGGATTCTGTCCGTCAGCTCCCCTACGTCGTCGCGGGCGATTCCCAGCAACAGCGGCACCCCGCCGTAGCGAACCACCTGGGCGGCGTTGGAGTAGCTGTTGGCGTTGCGAATCTTGCCCGGCTGCCAGGGGGCGTCCACCTCAATCACCTCGTCGCCGGTGGCCAGGATGGCCACCTGGGGCCGACGGTGGACCAGGGCTTCTTCGTGGCCCAGGGCAGCCAGCATTCCCACTTCTTGCGGGCGGATCTCGGTGCCCTGGGGCAGGATGAGCGCGCCTTTTTTCACGTCTTCGCCGGCCTGGCGCACATTCTTGCCCACCGGCACCCCTTTGAAGATATTAACCCCCTCCCCGTCCCGCTCGGTGTCCTCGAAGCGCACCACGGCGTCGGCCCCCGGCGGGATGGGCGCGCCGGTCATGATGCGGATGGCCGTGCCGAGCGTAACCGCCACATCGGTGGTGTAGCCGGCTGCCAAATCGTGGACGATGCGCAGGCGTGCGGGATGCTCTAGGCTGGCTCCAGCGGTATCAGCAGCCTGCACAGCGTAGCCGTCCATGGCCGTGTTGGTCAGAGGCGGGATGTCCATGTCCGCGTAGACGTCCTCGGCCAGCACCCGGCCCAGCGTTTCCAGCACCGGCACGCGCTCCGGTGGCAGCGGCTGGAAGGCGGCCAGCACCCGCGCCAGGGCTTCCTCCACACTCAACATAGGATACAGTTCGCTCATGTTCACCTCCGCTACGATTCTCGCCTCCTATCTGAGGGAGAATTATAACGCAAAAGGAGGCAAAAAGCAATATGCCTATGCCTCCTGGTATGGTCGTCTGCCCTGGGGCGTTTGTGTTAAGCCTCGGCTACCGGCAGGGTAAAGGTGAAAACGGTGCCCTGCCCAACCTCGCTTTCCACCTCGATCCGCCCGCCGTGGGCCTCCACCAGTTGCCTGGCGATGGACAGTCCCAGCCCCGTCCCACCCGTGACCCGCGACCGTGACTTGTCGGCCCGATAGAAGCGCTCGAAGATGTAGGGCAAGTCCTCAGGGGGGATGCCCTCGCCGGTGTCACTGACGCTGACCTCAACCTCCGATTGCTTGGCCCGGGCCGCGATGATGACCTTCCCGCCTGAAGGCGTGTGAGTCAGGGCATTGGTCAGGAGGTTGCCTAATACCTGCCCAATCCTCTGGGGATCAACGTCCAACAGGGGCAGCTCCTCCGGCAGGTCAGACTGCAAGACGATGCCTTTGGCCGCTGCCTGGGCACGAGCAGCCTCCGTGGCTCTGTTTACTATGTCGGACGGGGACACTGGTTGGCGCTCCAGCTTGAGCTGTCCCGCCTCGGCCAGGGATAGCTCCTGCAGGTCGTCCACCAGACGGTTGAGGAGCATGGCTTCTTCATAGAGGGAGCCTATGACTTCCGGCTTCGATTCAACTACCCCGTCCTGCACGGCTTCCAGATAGCCACGGATATTGGACAGGGGAGTGCGCAGCTCGTGGGCCACGTCGCTCACCATGTTGCGGCGCAACCCTTCGAGCCGGGCCAGGCCGTCGGCCATGGCATTGAAGGCTCGAGCCAACTCGCCGATTTCGTCCTCGGATTGCACCTCCACCCGCTGGCTCAGGTCGCCCCTCTCCATCCGCCGGGCGGCAGCCGTCAAGGCCTCCACCGGCCTCAGAATGCGGCGCGAAAGGCCCAGGGTGAGGAGCACAGCCGCCAGGCCAGCAACCCCAGCCGCCAGCAGCAAAGTGCGGTTGATGGAGGCCAAGAATGCCTCTCTCTGAGGATCATCAGCCGGGCCTGGAGGATTGACGTAGACAGCGCCCACCGGCACCCCACGGTCGAGGATAGAAGCAACCGGTTCAGTCCAGTCCCGGGCCACAGTCTGCCCTACTAGCTTTTCAGCGGAGTCGGCGACGACCTGCCCCTCTCCATCGGTCAGGACGATCCGCTCCCCCGTTATCTGTCCCATCTGCTCCACCAGGGGTTGAATGCCAGACCAATTTCGGTTCTGCATGTAGTACCCGGCCAGAAACACCTCGAACCGCTGGTGACGTATCATCCCGCCGCGCTCCATGTAGCGCTGAAATTCGCCAATGGTGGCCCGGCTGGCTAAGAAAGCCACCGCCCCCACGGCCACTACGATCACCAGGATCAGCGCCGCGAGCACCCGAAAACGAAAACTATGGAGCAACATCTTAATCTTGCTCCTCAGCGAATTTATAGCCCATGCCGTAGACGGTCTTGATGTAGGCCGGATCCTTGCGGTCCGGCTCGATCTTCCGGCGCAGGTTCATCACGTGGACATCTACCGTGCGCTCGAACCCCTCGAAATTGTAGCCGAAGGCCAGATCCAGTAGTTCCAGCCGACTGAAGGCCCGCCCTGGCTCCCTGATGAGCACCTCCAGCAGCTTGAACTCGGTGGGGGTGAGGCCGACGGGTTTACCCCCTACCTGAACCTCGTGGCGAACGAAGTCCACCAGCAGTTCGCCGAAGCGCACCTCTGAGGGCCCTTCGTACTCCTCTTCGCCGACTCGGCGCAGCATCGCCCGCACCCTGGCCAGCAGCTCGCGGGGACTGAAGGGTTTGGTCACGTAGTCGTCGGCTCCCAGGTCCAGCCCGACGAGCTTGTCCGCTTCAGTGGTCTTGGCCGTGAGCATGATGATGGGAACCTTGTTGCCCTCACCTCGCAGCACACGGCAGACGTCGAGCCCGTCCATGCCCGGCAGCAGGAGGTCCAGGACGATCAGGTCCACCCGCTTCTGGCGGGCCAGCTCCAGGGCCTGCAAGCCGTCGTAAGCAGCCGACACCCGATAGCCATCCTTTTCCAGGTAGGCCCGCACCAGGTCTACAATCTTCCGATCGTCGTCCACTACCAAGATTTTGGTTTTGGCCACGTTCACTCCGCACTAGACAAAAGGCATGGGATGCCTGGGCCTGCTAGTACCCCTTCGCATCCCCGGCGTCCTCACGTTCCCATTTTATTACAGGGTCGAAAATAGTCAACTTGACCTTACGCCAGACTACTCGTACCGCAACGCATCAATCGGATTCAGTGCAGCGGCTCGGCTGGCGGGATAGAGGCCGAAGAAGAGACCCACGGCGATAGACACGCTCAGGGCCATGATCACGCTATCGGGAGTGACCAGGGCGCGAGTGCCGCCCATCAGTGGAGTGACCACCTGCGCACCGCCGTAGCCCGCCAGGACGCCGACCAGCCCTCCTAGAAGAGTGAGCACTATGGCCTCCACCAGGAATTGGGTCATGATGTCCCGCCGCTTGGCTCCCACTGCCTTGCGGATGCCAATCTCCCGTGTCCGTTCCGTCACCGAGACCAGCATGATGTTCATGACGCCGATGCCTCCTACCAAAAGGGAAATCCCGGCGATGCTGCCTAGAAGCACGGTAAAGGTCCCCATGGTCGCTTGCACCGTCTCCACCATCTGCGTCGCATTCTGGATGGTAAAGTCATCGGCTTGACTTGATGTCCGGCCATGGCTGGCCCGCAGGATGGCGGTCAACTCGGCCTGGGCCCGCTCCATCTTGTCCGTCGAGACCACCTGCACGTTGATGGCCCCCAGGTGTGTGTTGCCTGCGCCACCAAACTTGATCTGAGCCGTAGTCAAAGGGATGAACACCTGGTCGTCCGCATTCTCGAAACCACCGCCTCCCTTGGCAGCCAGGATGCCCACGACTTGATAGCTCTGGCGGTTGATCTTGATTGTCTTGCCCAGAGGGTTAACCAGGTCCCCAAAAAGGTCCACGACCACCGTTGCGCCCAGGACGACCACCTTGGCCTGGTTCGTAAGATCCTGGCTCTCGATAAAGCGTCCCCGTTCTACCTGCCAGTTGGCCACCGTCAGATACTCTGGGGTGACCCCCAGCACCGTCGTCTGGTGGTTCTTGCTGCCGTAGACCACCTGTTGATTCCGCACCGAGTACTCAGGTGCGAGGGCAGATACGGAACTGGCCAGGGAAGCGATGGCCTCCACGTCGTCGTTGGTCAGGCTCGCGGCGCTGGCGCCCCCGAAGGATCTGCCCCGGAAGAACATCGCTCCCGGCGAGATGGTCAGCATGTTGGCGCCCAGGCTCTGAAACCGCTCCGCCACCTGGGCCTGGGCGCCGGCACCGACGGCCACCAGGGAGATGACCGCCGCCACGCCGATGATAATGCCCAGCATCGTCAGCCCGGAACGCAACTTATTGGCAACCAGTGACCGTAAGGCCACCTGTACGCTTGCTATAACGTTCATGGTATCTCCACCCTCATCTCCCTCCCGGCGCCGGAAATGATGTTGGCGCCGCCGCCACCAAAGCCAGGAAATTGCTGCTGTGTGGCTTGGTACTGGACCAACACACGATCGCCTTCGATCAGGCCTGACACGATCTCGACGTACGTGCCGTCGCTCAACCCCACCTGCACCGGCGTCGCTACGGCTGTCCCCTGCGGCGTGTCCTGTACCATCACCACGTTGCCTTCTTCTCCCTGCTGCACGGCCATAGCCGGCACCAACAGGGCGTTCTCGCGCCGTCCCACCACGATGTTGAGGTTAGCGGTCATGCCCGTCTTGAGGGCCACGCCCTCGGCCCCCTCCAGGCTGACAGGCACCTCGTAGGTCAGGACGTTCTGCGAGAGTGTTCCTTGCAACGGCACCTCCAGTACCTGGCCCAAAAAGCTGAGGCCGGGAAAGGCGTCGAAGGTGACCTCCACCTGCTGGCCAACCTCCACCTTGCTGATGTCGGTCTCGTCCACGATGGCTGACACCCGCAGGTTCGAGAGGTCGGCCAGGGTGACTACGATGGTACCAGACGAGACCAGGTCTCCCTTCTCGGCTCCTACCGTGATCACTGTGCCGCCGAAGGGGGCGACCATGGTCGCCGCCGCTAGCGCGGTCCGGGCCTCTTCCAGATTCGCCTGGGCGCTGACGACCTTGGCCTGGGCCACCTCGAGTTCTTTGGGGTCAGGGCCAGCCTCGGTTTTGGCCAGGGTTTCTTGGGCTTTGGCCAAGTTGTACTCGGCCTGGGTCACCTGAGTTTCAGTCCGGGCCAGCTCCAAAGGGTCGGACCCGGCTTCGATCTTGGCCAGGTTCTCCTGAGCTTTGGCCAGGTTGTACTCGGCCTGGGTCACTCTAGTCTCGGCCCTGGTCAGCTCCAAAGCGGCGGGGCCGCCTTGGAGTTCGGCCAGGTTTTTCTGAGCGTCTTGCAATGTCTCCTCAGCCTGGGTGACCCTGTTCTGAGCACTGGCCAGGGATGATTCAGCCTGGGAGCGAGCGGAGGTCAGTCTCTCCTCGGCGGCCAGCATGTTGCTGTATTCCTGGTTGAGCTTTCCCTGGTCAATCTTCCCATTCTCGAACTTTTGCTGGGCCTCCCCATAGTTGTTCCGGTACCAATCTGCTTCAGCCTCGAGGGTCCGAAGTTTAGCCGCGTTGTCCGGGTTATTTTGGGCCACGACCAATTGGCTTTTGGCACTTTCCAGGTTTGCAGTCGCATCGCGGACAGCGGCCTGGGCCGCCTCGATGTCGGGGTTGAGCAGAGTTTTCTGGTTCTCCTTGGCGTCCTCCAGGTCTATTTCAGCCTGGGCCACGGCCAGTTTGGCCTGGGTCAGATCAAGCTCAGTGTAAGGGTCCTGTGCCTTGTTCAGGTTATCCTTGGCCTCGGTCAGGGCTAATTCGGCCTGGGCCACGGCCAGTTTGGCCTGGGTTAAATCAAGCTCGGTGTAAGGGTTCTGAGCCTTATCCAGGTTGTCCTGGGCCACGGTGAGATCGGCCTCGGCCTGGGTGACCGCTCGCTCCAGGGCGGTGGGGTCAATGCGGGCCAACACGTCTCCGGCCTCCACTTTCTGCCCGGCGGTGACGTTCAACTCGATCAACTCGACTTTGTAGACGTCGAAGCTCAGCTCTACCTGACGGGGGGCGTAGACCTCGCCGGTGGGCGTGATGGCTGCTACCAGGTTGCCTCGTTGCGCCGTGAACACCTGGGTCAAGTCAGAGGTCTCGCTGGCGCTGGTCGAGAGCAACTTTGGTACGAATACTATCCCGCCTGCCACAAGAATCAGTACCAGAAAGGCAGGCCACCACTTTAACACACGCTTTAATCGCTGCATTTTACTCTCCTCCTCCTGATGGTTGATTAGGTTGGAACGCCCGCACGGACATGACAGAGCGGGCGGTGATGCTGCCATCCTCATTCTGAGGGCCCGATACGACCACCATCTCGCCGACCTCCAGATCCCCCACGCCCACCGACATGTTCTTTTGGATAAGCGTGGTGTCGGTGGTCTTCACATTGATGATCCCCTCATTGGAATTGATGACCAGGGTGTCGCCCTCGATGGTTTCAATGGTGCCACTGATGCCACCACCGAATTGTGTAGCGCCTTCCGGCGTTCCCTGGGTGATTATGCCTTGGCCAGGGAACTGACCGCCCCTTGCCCCAAACCGCCCCTGCATCAGACTCGTGACATCCTGACTGGCCTGAGATTTGCCGTAGGACATCCCGGCCCAAAAGGCGCCGCCCCCTACCGCCACAACGAGTAATGCTACTGCTACCACGATCCAAGTCTTCTTCATTCTTTTTTCTCCTCCTTCTAATTTCTAATTTCTAATTCCGCATTTCTCTCTGCCAACGCCGCCGCCAGCGTCGCTTCCGCGTCCAGGGGGTTCTCCACCGGCTCGTCGGCCACGATTTTGCCATCGAGCAGTTGCACGATGCGCCGCGTGTGCGCCGCGATGTCGGGGTCGTGAGTCACAAAGACCACGGTGATGCCCATCTCGCGATTCAATCGCTGAAAGATGGCCGTGATCTCGGCCCCAGAACGGGAGTCCAGGTTGCCGGTCGGCTCGTCGGCCAGGATGATGTCCGGCTGGGTCGCCAGGGCACGGGCGATGGCCACTCGCTGCTGCTCGCCACCGGAAAGCTCATTGGGTCGGTGGTGAATCCGGTCGGCCAGGCCGACCAGCTCTAGTGCCTCCGTTACCCGCCGCCGGCGCTCCCGCCCGCTGATGCCGCGGTAGACCAGCGGCAGTTCCACGTTCTGGAGCGCCGTCGTGCGAGGCAGCAGGTTGAAGGTTTGGAACACAAACCCGATTTTGCGATTGCGGATCTCGGCCAGCGCGTTGTCGTTCAGCCGCTTCACGTCCACGCCGTCCAGGTAATACTCTCCTGACGTCGGCTGATCCAGGCAGCCCAGCACGTTCATCATGGTGGACTTGCCGGAACCGGACGGCCCCATGATGGACAGCAACTCGCCTTCGTCCACCTGCAGGGAGACCCCGCGCAGAGCATGGACTTCTATATCACCGCCCATGCGGTAGGTTTTGGTGATGTCGTGTATCTCGATCAGTGACCTGTCAGACATTGTTTTTTTACCTACCTCCTTCCCCACATCTGGGGGACATAGTTATTTCTACACGATTCTATTATAGCAGACTCTTGTAAAGACTTGATGAAGAAATGATGAAATCCAGGTAAAGATTGGGCCGGGTGAAAGGCTTTGTTCCCTTTCAACCACAGTTCAGGCAAAGGAAGAGGGAAGCAAGGTTTCAACCGTTGTCCTGAGTACGGCCCTGCACCTGAATGGGCGACAGGAGCAGGCGGTCCGCCACGGCCTCACCATCCTGAAAGATGGGCAGCCGCTGCATGGTGGCCGGCGAGTAGAAGCCCAACTCTACCTGATACTCCTCCACCAGTGTAGTCGGCTCGACTGGCAGGCTGTGCCATTGGATGAAAACGTCGCCCGGCTCCCAGCTCGTCGGCGGGACACTCAAGCCATCGTAGCTGCCCACCACCGCGCTGTGGGCGTCCAGCAGGTGAATGAAGATAGCCAACGGCGGGTCCGCCGCCTGCAGAACCTGCCAATAGGTGAGTAGTTCGATGGTGCTGGGAGACTCTGCCGGTATGTACTCGTAGCCCAGGAAGGCCACCTGGTGGTTGAAGTTGACCGGAGCCGCGAGGGGATGTCGCCACTCCTGCGGATCTCCAGGGGCGAACTCAACGATTGGGCTCCAATACACCGCAGAGTTCCGCTGCACAGATGCCAGCTTCTCGGCCAGCGCATTGCGGCTCGCCAGGCGATAGATGGAGTAAGACCCGTCCTCGGAAACGTGCAACAGCTCGCTGTCCTGCTGAAACCGCTGTTGGAGCTCGGATGAGAAAGGGAAAGCGTCGGGGACGACGTAGCTTACCTCCTGCCCCTCGGCCGGGAGGAGAAAGCTAGTCTGATGGTCAAACCATTTGAGCCGTGCGGCTTCCCTCTCCACCGTGAGCGCCCGCGCCTCGGTATCTAATTCGTTGAGGCGCACGTCCGACAGGCAGACCACCGCCTGGGCAGTTTCCGCTTCCTGGCCGCCCACCTCGTAGACGAAAATGGAGTACCCGATCTTGGCCAGGGGCTGCCGTTCCCGGAACCAGGCGAAGAGGTCGTGGTCGGAGAAGTAGACGCCTTGCAGGTTGGTAGCGCTGATGGCGTACACTCCCGGCGCAGGTCGCAGCGGATTGAAAGGCACCCCTGTGACCTGACCTGGGTAGTAGATAAAGCTGGGCAACAGGCGGTGAGGGATGTCGTAGCCATAAGCGCTGGGATAGGTGCTCCCGAACCAGCTCAGATACACCTCCTCAATGCCCTCCCGCTCGATGTACCTCTTCAGCCCCTTCAGGTCTTGTCCCCAGTCCAGATTGGAATCCACCAGATAGCGCCAGCCGTTATCAGGCCCACCGACCAGCTCGTTGAAGTAGGCCAGGTAGTCCGGATAGATGCGCGCGCTGCCGACCAGGTACCAGACCGCAAGTAGCAGACAGGCTGCCGCGCTTGGCAGCTTGCGGAACTCAATGCTGCGGGCGACGCCGCTGGCGAAGACGAACAGGAACGGCAGGATGGGCAGGATGTGACGATAGCCAATGTTCAAAGCCTGGCTGCTGAAAATCGTGGCCAGGTAGACCAGCACAGGCAGCAGCAGGGGATAAGCCGACCGCCAGGCCCGCTGTTTCACCATCCAGACCAGCGCAAGGCCCAGCAAGATCAAAGTGGGCAGGGGGGTCTTGATGGTGAAGGCGACGGGGAAGTAGTCCCATCGTTCCGTGTCGAAGTAATCGCCGTGCAGAAAGGCCGGATGGCCCGCCTCGGTGTGGCGGAAAACTCCCAGCAAGCCCTTGACGTAAGTAGGGATCGGTACCGGCATCCCTCCTTCCACCAGTGGCCCTACCTCGAAGCTATACACCGTCCAGACCACCAGTCCCGCCAGCGCAAGCATGATCATCAAAGCAGCCGCCAATTTCCCCACGCGCTGCATTGGCTGTCCGTTCGTCAGGATGTGCGTCAGCCCGATCAGTGCCAGGATGGGGATCAGCAACAGGGCCGAGTATTTGGACACCAGCGCCAACCCCAACGTCAAACCGGCCGCTGCCAGACGTGACCACGTGGGATGGTTCAGCCAGCGCCAGAAACAATGGACGGCGATGAACAGGAAACAGGTCACACCCAGGTCGGTGGTCGTCAGGCACCCGTGGGCCAGGATGTTGGGGTCGAAAACGTAGAGGCCCAGGGCCAGGAGGCCAGCCAGCGGGCCATGGAGCTCCCTGGCCCACCTGAAGACGAAGCAGCCCAGTAAGATAGCCAGCAGGATGATCGGCAGGCGGGCCAGCAGGAGAATCTGATCGGCGTCGTGATCCCCATGCCAGAGGAACTGGGTGGCGAAGACGATGGTATGGGCACGCTCCCAGGCGGGGCTGTCGGTGGGCAATTCGAGATCGGGCAAGAGCAACAGCGGCGCGGCGCTCAGAGAGTTGATCAGGGGCGGGTGGTCCAGGTTCAGGCGCAGGTCGCCGGTGCGCAGGTAGGCATATCCCCGCGCGATGTGGTTTTGCTCGTCCATAGTCGGGGACTTCAGGAGGGCACTGGATACCGCTAGGGCGCACATCAGCCCTAGCAGTCCTATGGCGATAAGGTTGAACCCCTTGCTTCGATCAATGTGTATCACTGGCCTGTTTTCTAGTAAAGCACTCGAGTTTTGCGATGGAGGAGCCAAAATGATGAGAGAGCAATGGAGGACACTATCAGAGATTTGGCTTGATTCTACCCCAAAGTCGCTTGGTAGTCAAACCATTTCAGTGGCTAGCGGGACTAACAGAAAGCGGGAGGACGTAAAAGCGCCTCCCGCTTTTGCTTTTCGGAGTGGGCGTCGCACTGTGCGTACGGATTGCCGTCCCTTTCCTCGCGAATGGAGTAGTGTTTCCGGCGGATGGCTTCGCGGATACTTCGACAAGCTCAGTACAGGCCTGGTCGAGGAGTTTCCTGGGGCGTTTCTGTAGGCTTTGGCTCATAGGGGCTTGACAGGCATATAATGTTGTGGTAGAATACAGATGATCTCAGCAGGGTAACTCAACCCGCAGTGTGGCAATCCGGGTTCAGATCGGGCATTTAGAGTATACCGCAAGTTGCCGATCTTGACAAGCGTGTTAGACGGAAAGAATTCCAGAATCTTGCATACTGGGCGGAATTTTTTCCGCTCACTAACAAGTTGGGCGGCGTCGTCATAAAGAAGGCAATGAATCGAATCAATGAACTTTTCAGTAAAATGGATGAGTGGCGACACCTCCCCGCATATCAACTGGAAAGACGAGCGGACATTTTCTTTTCGATATACTTGGGTGATCTCTTATGCAAGAGACTCGGTGTAGAGATTGATGGTGTTATACCTGAGTTTCCGGTTAGGATTGGAACAATTCATCCCAAAGTGAACACCAACAGGTCTTTCAAGATTGACTATCTTGCGAAGGTGAAGAATAGTGACACCGTAATATTCGTTGAACTGAAAACAGATGATAGCTCAAGACGCAGTAAGCAAGATTGGTATTTGCAACGAGCAAAGGAAGTTGGCGTCGTAAAGCTGCTTCATGGTTTACGAGAAATCTACGAAGCGACTGGATACAAAAAGAAGTACAGGTGTTTGCTTGGAAAACTGCAAGAAATGGGACTAATTGTATTGAATCCTGATGAGACGATCGAGATCATTGAAGTCAAGTACGAAATTCAGGTTGTATACATCCAACCCAACAATAGAGACGGCAAGGAGAATGTGATCTCATTTCGTGAGATTGCCGAAATAATAGAGCAGCAAGGAGATGAGTTGAGCTTGCGGTTTGCTCAGTCGCTTCGAGAGTGGGCTAGTGTGAGGGCTGGTGAATGTGCGAGGCTGTAAATACGAAAAACGCCGCCCAACATTTGCGTGCAGCCGACCTGCCTAATCGGCGCGGCATTTCGGCGGTTCATTCCTTCTCAACCGTTCTGGTGATTGGAGCGTTCCGCAGAGCATCCGGCAGGCGGCTGACGCAGTGCGTTGGGCGGCACATCGCTATCGAACGAGGGTTGGTAAAATGATCAATCTTATTGTTTGGGCAGCTGATGTCGGTTCTGTGCGTCGTAATAATTTTGGCTGGTGTCGTGCATCTTGGCAACAAGAGAGCGTTGGCACTACGACAGGAACCGATATTCTTGCTTTTGCGAGTGGTGTCACAGATGACTTGTCTGACGGCAAGAAGGTCGCCATTGGTTTTGAATGTCCTTTATTCGTTCCAGTCGCGGACGACCCTCTTTTCTTGACAAGCGCACGGCAAGGAGACGGAAACCGCGCTTGGAGTGCGTTCGGAGGGGCAGCAGCACTGGCAACTGGATTAGCGGAATGCGTGTGGATTTTTGAAAAGATACGCCTTCTGGCTGGCGTACCCATTCAGCCTACTTTCAGTTGGCAAGAGCTTCTTTCACAGGAAGCAAATCTGTTCATTTGGGAAGCTTTTGTGAGTGGATCATCAAAAGCCTCGTCCCATCGGCGTGACGCAGAAACCGCAACCCGCACATTCTGGGCTGAGTATCCCGAGATTGCTAAAGCCAATGCCGTAACAGCACAGAATCCGTATTCTTTGGTCGGGGCTGCTCTTTTACGTTCTGGCTTGACAACTGACTTGTCTGTGCTATCTGAACAGTGTATCGTCATCAAAAGCCAATAAGCTGTGGGCAGCACACTTGAAGCCCAACCAGTGCCGCCCAACAAGTCGCTGGAACTGACCCACTAATCGAGAACCCTCTTGTTGCTGGTCTTGGTTCTGTGTCGTGTCTTTGATTGCTGAGCACGTCGTTTCACCCGTGGGCGGCTCAGCTCCCAACCGTTAGACCACTCGACATTCCTGATCTTCTCAAGTCCAATTTGGACCTCGCCGAAACGGGGGTTAAAAGCAAAGCGGGAGGTGTGCAACGCCTTCCGCTTTTGCTATAGGGCCGATAGATTCGACGTCCATCTAGGACGCTGGCCGCTCCCCCAGCGTGACCTTTACGCTTCGCTTCGCGCCATCGCGCAGCACGGTCAACGTTACCCTCTGCCCGACCGATTTATCGGCCAGGTAGACGACGAGGTCGTCCATATCCTGCACCGACACGCCGTCTATGGCCACGATGATGTCGCCATCGGTGGCCAGAAGCGCGCCCTCGAAGCTTACCTGCTGGTTGCCGCCCCGCAGCCCGGCTTTGGCCGCCGGCCCACCCTGAACCACGGTCTGTACCAGTACCCCTTGCTCCACCGGCAGGCCTAGCGCTTCAGTGAGTTGAGAAGTGATGCTCGTTCCCTGGATGCCCAGCCACGGGTCAGCATAGCTCCCGGTGCCGATGAGGGACGGCACCACTCGCTTGACGGTGTTAACCGGCACGGCGAAGCCCACGCCAGCGTTGGTGCCGCTGTTGGAGTATATCAGGGTCGTCACACCGATGACCCGACCGTGGGAATCCAGCAGCGGGCCGCCAGAGTTGCCGGGGTTGATGGCCGCGTCGGTCTGGACGAGCTGCGGCAGGGAGAAGCCACTCTGCTGTCTCACCACCCGCCCCAGGCCACTGACGATGCCCGTCGTCATGGTCTGCTCGAAACCAAAGGGATTGCCGATGGCGATGGCTTGCTGGCCCACGCGCAGTGCATCCGAGTCGCCCAATTCTACCGGATGCAGGCGGCTGACGGGTACGTCTACTTTTATCACCGCCAAGTCGTTGTCGGCGTCGGCGCCCACCAGTTTGGCCTCAACGGTGGTGCCGTCGGCAAAGGTCACCTCGATGCGTCTGGCGCTCTCGACGACGTGGTTGTTGGTCACGATGTGTCCCTCGGTGTCCCACATAAAGCCCGATCCGCTGCCACTTCCACTAAGGCTGCCGGTAGTAATGGCGATGTACACCACCGAGGGGCTAACGCGCTCGTAGAGCCCGATGAATAACTGCTCCTCGGCATAAGCCAAAGCCAGCGGGTCGTCTAGCAGTGAGGTGGATGTGGTTATCGTCTCCTGCGCGCCAGCCCCGACCAGTTTGCTGCCGGATAGTGAGGTAGTCGTGGCTGCCACCTCAATTGGAGCTAAAGGCGCGGCCTCACTGAGGCTCATCCCCGGCCATTGAACCATCACGCCCCAGCCCAACAGAGCCAGGGCCAGTATACCTAATCCTAAAGCTACTGTAATTCGTTTCATGTTGTTGCCTCCATTTCTTGTATTGCTGTTCGTTACAGTGATGCCAGCGAACATATCCTTCAGAACAACCTGCCGTGTCGCCGTCTCATTCATACATACAACGCAGTGTCTCGACGGGATTCTAGCTCATCGCCCAGTTGGCGGGATACGAATAAACCCACTGAAACGAGGGGAGCAAGCCCTTAGTAGCCTTGCTCCCCTCACTACTGGTGCGGCCGGCCTCCTCAACCGACCGTAGCAGGGCGGATAAGGCTACAGCACTTCTAGAGCGAGGAGGAACGCAGCACTGTAGATGTTGACGGGGTTTGCCGCGGGGCGAATCCGCCAAAGCTACCCTTCATCCCACGTCCGAAGCCACCCTTCATCTCATGCCCGAAGCCGAAGCCACGGCCCATGGGGAAGAAGCCCTGGTCCAGTCCCTGAAGCAACCAGTCGGCTTGCCCCTGGGTAATGTACCCGTCGTTTAGGGCCTGTGCGATGGCATCCCGAACAGCAGCCTCCATGGCAGCTTGGTTCGCAGCGTCTACAGCATCCCGCAGGGTCTGCAGGTCAACACCGGCTTTGCCGGCCAAGTCGGCTAGCGTACTGCCGCCCCACAGTTGGGTAGACAGTTCATCGGCGGTCATGCCGAGAAGCCCAGCGGCGGCTTCCAGCCCTGCCTGCCCGCCGATGCCCCGGCCAAAGCCACAGCCCCAACCATAGGTCTTGGGTGTGGGTGTAGGTGTGAACTCCTGAGCAAAAGCAGGCACAACCACAGCCGCTCCCAGGAGAACCACTGCCAGTGCTGCACCAGCCAGGATCATAAACCTCTTTTTCATTTTGTCACCTCCTTTCGTTTAATACTTGGGTTAGCTTTTTCCCTAACTCGCCTCTATTGTACCAAAAGAAGGTGAAGACGTGATGAAGAAGTTGTTAAGGTCTGATGCAGATTATGAGTGTCACCTGCCTCAAATCAGAACAGCCTGTGGACAGGAGTAGACTTCTGTGATACAATAGGGTAAACAAGGCAGTGGAGGGGGAAACGTCACATGGACGCTGTGCGCGCCGTGTGTGAGAGGGTCAGGATGAGAAGGATAACCGCGACCAGGCTTGCTTGGGTTGCGATCATGCTCCTGGCCGCCTACCTGCGCCTGAACAACCTGGAGTTGACGGAGTTCAAGCTGGACGAAGCCCACGTCTGTAGCAGGGCGGCCGAGTTTCTGGCCAGCGGCCGTCCACCGCTGATAGGCATCGGCTCGTCAGTCGGGGCAGCCAATCCGCCGTTCTTCATCTACCTGGCAGCCATCCCCGTCTCACTCTCCAAGAACCCCGCCGTCATCGCTGGCTTCATTGCCTTGCTCAACGTTGGAGCCGTGCTGGGCTGCTATCTCCTGACCAGGGAGTACTTTGGGGAGAAAGCCGGCCTGATCGCCACGCTGCTCTTCGCCGTCAGTCCCTGGGCGGTCTTCTACTCGCGCAAGATCTGGGCCCAGGATTTGCTGCCGCCGTTCGTCGGGCTGTTTTTCGCGGCGGTTTTCTCGACCATAGTCAAACGCAAGCCCAGGCAACTGATCCTGGTCTTCCTCTGGCTGGCCTGTCTGATTCAACTCCACCTCTCGGCTCTGGCCCTCATTCCCCTGGTCGCCTTGCTTCTCCTGGTTTTCAGGTCCAGGATCAGCCTTATCCCCCTGCTGGCCGGTCTGCTTGTCTTCGTGCTGATCTTCGCGCCGTACATCTATTACGATGCTACCCACGACTGGATCAACTTCAGGACTTTCATCGAGGTATCAAGAGGGCCCGGCACTTTCGATCTGAAGTCCGCCCAATATGCCGCTCAGATCATGGCTGGCCAGGGCTACCACGCCCTGGCAGGAGCATCTTTCAAGGAGTTTCTTGCTGAGATCATTGACTTCGCCTGGTTGAACGCCGTTGAGACCTGGCTCTTGATCGGCGGTGTTGCCTATCTGGCCTGGCAGGTTCTCAGGGGATGGCGCCGTAGGCGTGAGGGTGGAGTATCTGATGAAGAGATGAAGTCTACGATCCTGCTGTCCTGGCTATTCGTGCCCGTGCTTTTCTACGTTCGACACACGACGCCAGTGTACCCTCACTATTTCATCCTGCTGTACCCAGTGCAATTCATCATCATCGGCGTCTTTGTGACCAGGGTGCTCGACTGGCCCAGCTCTCTGGCCGATAGCTTGAACCCCTTGCCGTTGGTGCGCCTTCTCGCCGGCAGGATCCTGCCGATCTCCCTCGTGGCCCTGGTCCTCGGCCTGGCTCTCTGGCAGGTACACCTGACGGAGGCCTTTTACAGCTTCGTGGACCGCAACGACACCAGCGGGGGACACGGCCTGCCGGTGAAATACTACCTCCAGGCGGCGGAGTCATTGAAGCGTTTGAGTGAGGGGGCGCAGGTGCTGATCCTCTCTGAGGGAGATAATCCCGCCTGGCACGAAACACCAGCCGTCTTCGACTTTCTGCTCCAGCCTGAGATAAGCCCGCGCTTCATAAACTATCGGGAGGCATTGGTCTTCCCGTGTGCGGACGCCCTCTACCTCCTGGCTCCCGGCGA
>CAYNWI010000006.1:16805-18944 GCA_964400825.1 uncultured Anaerolineae bacterium
GGGAGGCATTGGTCTTCCCGTGTGCGGACGCCCTCTACCTCCTGGCTCCCGGCGATACTCCCGCCGTCTCTGTCCTGGATGAGTATGCGCAGGAGCTGATCAACGATAGGGTCAGTATACGTGGGGGGGCAGATGCTTTCAGGTTCTATCGCTTCGAGGCCGGATCCCTGGTTTCCATCAAGGCATCTTTAGCGGACGGGAACATGCCTGTTGCCCTGGACAACGGCGTAGAGATTTTGGGCTATGATGTGAGCGGGGAGGTCAGTCCAGGGAGTGACTTGCGTCTGGCACTTTATTGGACAGTGCGAGCAGTGCCCGACGCAAGCTATCACTTTTTCAACCATCTGGTTGACGATGAGGGGCAAAGGTGGGGACAGAAGGATGGTCCCGGCTACTCCGCTGGTCAACGGCGGGAAGGGGACGTAGTCGTCAGTTGGTTCGACATCCCGATTGCGCCCGACGCCCCGCCCGGTGAGTACTGGGTGCTGACGGGCATGTACACCTACCCGGAGGGAGTCCGGGCCTCAGTGCTGGACGAACGGGGCCAACCCATCGGCGGCTCGTTGCGCCTGGGGCCGATCGAGATAGAAGCGTCTGTCTCTTACTGACCAGATCAGTCCTCAGCTACCGGCAGGGTGAAGGTGAACTGCGTGCCTCGGCCAATTTCGCTTTCTACCTCGATCCGCCCGCCGTGGGCCTCTACCAGTTGCTTGGCGATGGCTAGCCCCAGCCCGGTACCACCTGTGGCCCGTGCCCGGCCGGCCCGATAGAAACGCTCGAAGACGTAGGGCAAGTCCTCGGAAGCGATGCCCTCGCCAGTGTCCCGAACGCCGAACTCAACCTCCGATTCCCTCAGCCTGGCTGTGACGATGATCTCTCCCCCTGAGGGGGTGTGGACCAAAGCGTTGTTCAAGAGGTTCCCCAACACCTGCCCGATCCGCTGGGGATCAACGTCCACCAGGGGCAGATCCTCCGGCAGGTCAGCCTGCAAGGCGATCCCCTTGGCCGCCGCCTGGACACGGGCAGATTCCATGGCTCTGCTCACCAGGTCGGCTGGGGCTACGGGTCGGCGCTCCAGCCTGAGCTGTCCCGCTTCGGCCAGGGCCAGCTCTCGCAGGTCGTCTACCAGGCGGTTCAACAGCAGGGTCTCATCGTAGAGAGTGGCGATCTCGGCCTGCTCCAGGGGATAGACCCCGTCGAGGATGGCTCGCAGGTTGCCCTGGATCACGCTGAGAGGGGTGCGTAGCTCGTGGGCCAAATCGGCCACCAGATTACGGCGCAACTCCTCGGCCTTTTCCAGGTCGGCTGCCATCTGGTTGAAGGCCTGCCCCAGGGCAGCCACTTCCGTGCTGCCCGTTTCGGGAACGCGCTGGCCCAGGTCGCCGCCAGCAATGCGGCGAGCGGCGGAGGTGAGACGGGCCAAAGGCGCGGCGAGTCCCCGGCTTAGCCCCAGACCCAACAGGATGCTCAGGGCACCGGCCAGGGCACCGGCCAGGAGCAGCGCCCGGTTGACCTGATCGAGGAAACTCTGCTCCTGGGGTTGCAACTGCTCCCAGCCGGGCGGGACGGCCAGCAGGAAACCCACTGTCTGTCCCCCAGCCTGGATGGGCACGGCCAGTTCTTGCTCGCTGCGATCAAGGGTTTCCCCTGCGTAGCGTCCCTGGCTGTCATAGACTACGAGCCCCTGCCCATCAGCCAGCAAGGTAGACTGCCCGCCCTGACGCATCTGGCCCCTGCCCTGACCCCTCTGGCTATCCTCGAAGACAACCTCCACGCCGTCCCAACTGCCCTGTTGTTCATAGTATGACGCCAGGTCGTCAGTGAGGTCGCCCCAATCCGTCGTCTCGCGGCGGGACAGGTAGCGGCGGAACTGGCTGCTGGCGCTACGGTTGGCCAGCAGTGCTACGGTACTCACCCCCACCAGGGTGACGAGGACGAAGGCCAGGGTCAGCCGCACCCAGAGCTTGCTCATAGATCACCTCGCAGACGATAGCCGACGCCGTAGACGGTCTGGATGTAGGTGGGATTGGCTGGGTCAGGCTCGATCTTGCGGCGCAGGTTCTTGATGTGACTGTCCAAGGTGCGGGCCAGGCCCTCGTAGGTGTAGCCCAGGCCCTTTTCAATCAGCTCTGAGCGGGT